>NZ_DATKTK010000059.1:0-37553 GCF_035531155.1 Sulfuricella sp.
CCGTCATGCGCTTGGCGCTCCACTTGGAGATGGCGAGCGAGATCAAGGAACCGCCCATGCCCATTACGGCGGCGAAAATCAGCAGGCTGCCGAGATTCAGCCCCGCTTCGGTAAGGTAAGGCTCTACTCCCAGCAGCCGCAGGGTGATCGAGAGCACCAAGACGATGGCCAGGTTGGTGGCGAGAAACAGGAATATGCGTTTCATGATTCAGTCTCCAGGGTGTTCGATTTCTTTTCCGTGTGCTTCGGCCTTGTGGGTGAGGAACAGCGCCGCGCCGATCAGGGCAATGGCACCACCGAGATACAACAGGTCGAGCGGGGACGATATCTTCATGTTCAGCGCCTCCTCGAACAGGGTGACGATCAGGATCATCAGGATTACCTTGGCCAGCCGCGCCTTGAGGTCGTCCAGGTTCTCGATCACCAGGATCTTGCTGGAGGTCTTGCTGCCACGTGCTTCGTCAATGTCGCTGACGAAAAGTTCATACATGCCGAGCGCGAAAATCAGCATGAAAGTGGCCAGCAGGTAACCGTCCACCACTTCCACCACATGGGTGATGGTCTGGTCGTGAAGAAGCTTGCGCGCCTCGCCGGCTAGAGCAGGATCGGCGTAATTGAGCATGTGGCCGACCAGGTACACCACATCCACCGTGGCCATGTAGAAAATCGCGGTGGCGGCAGCCATGCTCGCCACCACCGCAACCACGACCACGAAGCGGCCGTTCCAGAGCGTTTTCTCAAATAGTTTTTCTAGTGTATTCAGCATGCCGGTTTCTATTCGTTGCTATTCATGAAACCCAGCAGATGGAGCAAGCTGGTGAACAGGTTGAAGATGGACACGAACAGCGTGACCGTGGCCATGATGTAGTTGGTTTCACCGCCGTGGATGATGTTGCTGGTTTCGTACAGGATCAGCCCGGACATGAGCAGCACGAAAATGGCCGAAACCGCCAGCGACAAGCCGGGCAGCTCGAAGAACATCGCCCCCAGACCAGCCAGAAAGCCGACCAGGATGCCGACCATGAGAAAGCCGCCCATGAAGCTGAAATCCTTGCGGCTGGCCAGTGCATAACCGGAGAGCCCGAGGAAGATCGCGCCGGTGAGCCCCATTGCCGTCATCACCATCTGGCCACCGTTGGGCAGGCCCAGGTAGTGGCTGACAATCGGCCCCAGAGTGTAGCCCATGAAGCCGGTAAGAGCGAACACGAACGCCAGCCCGAGCGCGCCGTCACGGAACTTGGTGGTGAGGAACAGCAGGCCGAAATAGCCGATCAGAGTAATGATCATGCCCGGATGGGGCAGCTTCATCGCCACCGCCGCCGCCGCGCTCAAGGCGCTGAACAGCAGCGTCATGGACAGCAGCAGATAGGTGTTGCGGATCATCTTGTTGGTGGCAAGCGTCGCGGATGCCTGTGCCGGCAGGGCTTGCGCCTGGTTGATGGAATGGATCGGGTTCATGGTTCTTTCCTCCTTCTAGTAGTAACACCATGAAGTATAGCGACCATTTAATATTCTATAAAGTCGAATATAACTGACATAAAGTTCGATAAACTCGAATATAGGCAAAGCATGGACGCGCTACAGGGCCGCCCTGATGCAGCGTCGCAAACCGTCTGTTCAACGCGTCGCGCAGCATGGCGCGAAGGCGCGGAAAGGTCGGTGGCGGCAAGCAGGGCGGGCAGGCGCCTCATGGGGCGTCCCCCGGCGGCTTTCGCCGCGGCGCTTCCAGGCCGGCCACCGCTTCTTGCAGGGCGAGGGCGAGGCGTTCCGGGGTATCCGGCGCCGTCAGGTCTGGAACCAGCGCCCGCAGGTCGATGGGCGCACCGAAGCGGATGGTAATGGGGACGAGGCGCGGCCAGTGTTTGCCGGTCGGCATGGCGGCGAAGCTGCCGGCGATGTGCACCGGGATGACGCGCAACGGAAACCGCGCCAGCAGCCGGCCGACGCCGGGACGAAAGTCCTGCAGGCGCCCATCCGGGGTGCGCTGCCCCTCGGGGAACCAGGCCAGGCTGTCGCCCTGCCGGATAGCTGCGGCAGAGAGCGCCAGGGCGGCGGTCGCGCCGCGCTCCGGCTCTACCGGCAGGGTGCGGGCGATGCGGCTCAGAAAGCGCGTGACCGGGTTGGCGAAGGCCATGCCGGTATAGCCAGTCCAGCGGGTGCGCGCCACCCGCGCCGGCCCCATGGCGGCGCCCATGATGAAAGGGTCGAGGAAGCTGGCGTGGTTGGCCACATAGATGACCTGCTCATGCGTCGGCAGGTGTTCGCGGCCCTCCACGCGCAGCTGAAAGGCCAGCCGGGCGAGCGGTTCCAGGAGCCGGACGAAGCCCCAGGCAAGGGTACGCGCGAGCGCCCCGGTGGGCGCCAGCCAGCGCCGGTCGACCGCGGTCAGCACCCGCTCGGGCTGATCCCAGGCGGCGGCGCAGACCTCGCCGGCCTTCGCCTCGTTCATTTCGCGCAACAGATCGCGCACGGTTTCGATGCGGGCGATGGCGGCCTCGGTGAGTTCCACGCTGGCTGCCCGCTCAAGATCGAGGGCAATATCCAGCCAGGCCAGCGAATCCACCTGCAGATCCAGGCGCAGACTGGTGTCGGGGGTCAGGCGTCGGCCGGGAAAGCGGCGCACCAGCCACTCCCAGGTCTGGCCCGCTGCGAGCTGGACCAGCAATGCCCGGTCGGCCTCCGGCCATTGGTCCGGCGGCAGGGGTTCGGCCCGCGCGGGCTGCGTCTCGCCAGCGCGGGCAGCCTGGTAGGCTGCGGCCAGCAGATGACGGCGCAGCTTGCCCAGACGGGTGCGCGGCAAAGGGTCGCGGGTGAGCGCGATTTCGGCCACGCGCTGATACGAGGGCAGGCTTGCGCTCACCTCCGCCACCGCCTCACGCACGGCGGCGGCGATGTCGGTGTGTCCGGCGCGGCGGATGGCGCCCGGCTCAGGCAGCGCCAGGCCGAGCAGCCGGCCGCGGTCTTCCAGCAGGGCGAATTCGCGGATGTAGGGATGGCTCTGATAGGCCGTCTCCACGGCCTCGGGCTGCACGTTCTCGCCGCCGGCGGTGACGATGAGTTCCTTGGCGCGGCCGGTGACGAACAGAAAGCCGTCGGCGTCCAGCCGCCCCAGATCGCCGGTACGGAACCAGCCGTCGGCGGTGAAGGCCTCTTGCGTCTTCTCCGGCAGGTTGCGGTAGCCCTTGAAGACATTCGGGCCGCGTACCTGGATCTCACCGTCCGTAGCGATGCGCACCTCCACCCCCGACAGCGGGCGGCCGACGCTGCCCGGGCGGCCCTTGGGCGGGTTGATGCTGATCAGCGGCGCGGTCTCCGTCAGGCCGTAGCCGATCCCCACCTGCCAGCCCAGAGCCCTGAGCCTGGCGGCCAGTTCCGCTTCCAGCGCCGCGCCGCCGCAGGCCAGCAGCCGCAGTTTGGGGGCGAGCCCGGCGTGCAGCAGGTGGCCGAACAGCACGCGGCCAGCATCTAGCCCCAGGCGGTTCAGAAAAAGCGACAAGGCCATGAGCCCGTGCACCAGAGCGGCGGCGATGCCGCCACGCGCCGCCACCCGCGCCTCGATGCCGGCCACCATGGCGGCGTACAGGCGCGGCACCCCCACCATGACCGTGGCCTCGCCATCCTTCAGCGCCCGCAGCACCTGCGGGCCGGTCAGCGCCTGCGGCAGGATCAGAGGCAGCCCCAGGGCAAGCGGCGCCAGCAGCCCCAGCACGAAGGGATAGACGTGGTGCAGCGGCAGCGGCAGGGCGACCCGGTCGGAGGGGGTGAGCAGGCCGGTGGCGGCTAGGGCATCGAGCTGAAAGGCAAGATTGGCGTGGGACAGCGGCACGCCCTTGGGGCGGCCGGTGGTGCCCGAGGTGTAAAACAGGGCGGCCGGGTCGGAGGCGTCCGACGGCGGCAGCGCGACCGCGTGAGGCGACTGCAGGGCCTGCCAACCGCGGGCATCGTCGTCGCACGCATCCAGCAGGACGAGCCTCAACACGGGCGCCAGGCGTGCCAGCCGCTCCACGCGGTCGGATGCGGTGAAAATGATGCGCGCGCCGCTGTCGGCCAGCACATGCGCCAGCACGTCATCGGGGAGTTGCGCGTCCACCGGCAGTACGGCGCCGCCGGCGCGGATGGCCGCCAGCGCCGCGGCGATCCACGGCGGGCTGTCGGGCGCGAACAGGGCCACGGCCTCGCCGCGCTGCAGGCCGGCCTGGATGAGTCCGCCCGCCAGCGCCTCGATGCGGCTGGCGAGTTCGGCGTAGCTCCAGGTGACTGCGCCTGCGGGGCCGAGCGCCAAGATAGCGGGGCGCTGACCAAAGCGGGCGAGGCCAATGAAGATGGGACTGAGACTTACGCTCATGATCGGGTGCTCCTGCCGACGGGGATAAGGGTCAAAGGCGTCTCGCCGTCTGCCAAGCGCGCCGCCAGCATGGGGAAAAGCGTTTTCATCATGGCACGATCTCCTCGCATTGTTTCAGGCGGCGCAGCCGCACATGGCGCAGCAGACCATAGCCCGCCAGGGCGGCGGCGAGGTGTTTGAGGGTATGCCCGCTCACGTTCCCGGTCAACTCGAAAATGGGCCGGTCCAGCCATTCCAGCGCCAGCGCCAAGGCGTAGAGTCCGAGCACCGCGAGCAGGTCGCCGCCGCGGGTATAACGCGCCGGAATCAGCCACAGCAACAGCGGCAGGAGCAGCATGGGGGTGAACTGCACCAGGCCGTAGGCGCGCAAATCCCCCGCCCCGGCCGCCTCGGTCGCCGCCCAGTAGAGCACCGCGACTGGCCCTGCCACGAGCAGCGCCGGCAGGGCGGCAAGGCTGCAGCGCAAACCCAGCCGTTCCGTCAGCACGGCGGCGGTGAAGCCGGCGAAAATCACGCTCATGGCCAGGCGATCCCCTACCAGCCGCGCGTCGGTCGGCTCCAGGTGATACCAGCCGGAAGCGACGCCGGTGAGGACGAGTCCGGCGAAGAACACGGCGTACGGCCAGCGCTCGCGCGGGGCGGCGAACACCCCCTCGGACAGCCGCGCCAATCCCGCTGCCCCGACGACGAGAAAGAGCGCGTTGGAAGCCACGTCGAGAAAATTCGGCACGCCCAGCCAGGCGCGCCGATCGGCGAAGTCGTGATACCACTGCGGCTGGGCAATGGGCGGCACGAAGGCGAACACCGCCGCTGCGATGCCGACGGTGAACGCGGCGAGCCATGCGAGCCGCCCCCGTTCACTCATCCGAGCGCTCCGACAGCAGCACATAGGTGGCCCGGCCCATGCGCCAGGCATCGGGCATTTCCTCGCTCCAGAATTGCCAGGACACTACATGGGCGAGACTCAAATCGACATGGCCGAGGATGCGGTGGATGAGGAACACCCGCGCCCGCTCGCGGCCGACGGCGTTGGACAGCGCGAGCGTCTCCGGATAAGGAATGAGGTTGTCATTCCTGCCATGCACCAGGATGAGCCGCGCCTTGAGCCGCGTGAGATCCTTGTCGGCCAGACTCAGCGCGGCGATATCGCGTTTCATGTTCGCCGGCAGGGCGTCGAACAGGGCGGGGAAACGGTCGCGGTCGCGGTTGGTGACGAGGGCGTAAACCGCCTGCCCCTCGCCGCCGAGCTGCGCCGCCAGATCGTCGAGCCTGGCTGCGCGGTCTTTGAGCCGCCGCTCTATCATGGCTTCGAGCAGCGCCCGGTCACGCGCGCTCGCCAGATAGGCCATAGCCGAGCGCACCAGCACCAGCTGGCCGTATTCGTCAGGCGCGATGGCCTGCCAGCGGCCCTCGTGCTCGAACCATCCCGTGGTGACGAAGCGCGCCGCGCGGGTGAGGTCGTGGTAGCCGCCCACCCCCACGATAAAGCGCACCCGCTCGCGGATATCCGGCTCCAGCGCGGCCAGCACGGCGGGACCCACGGCATAGCTGAAGGCGGCCATACCCGCCCGCCCTTCGGGCGCCAGCTCCGGGCGCGAGACCAGATAGGCGAAAGCGTCGGCCACCTCGCGGGCGTCGCGCGGGTGTATCCGCAGATCGCGAAAGCCCGCCATCTCCGGCACCAGCACCGCGAAACCGGCGCGCGCCAGAGTTTGGGCGAAGGCGACGATGCGGGGGTCGTCCTTGCCCTGCGGCACCGCGCCGGTGACCAGCACCAGGCCGGCACGGGGTTTGCCATCCCCCGGCAGGTAAAGGTCGGCCGCCCGCTGCCGGCCGTCCACGCGGTAGGCGACGGGGGCGCGGGGCGGGGCGGGTGTCTTTGCCTTGAGCCGCGAAGGCGTCTCGCCCGCCACCGTGTCGGCCAGCGCCAGAGCCGATTCGTAGGCGCGCGGGGGCGAGCAGCCTGTCAGTGCCGCAAGACCGAAGACGACGAAAACCCAGAGCGCAAGACTATGCCGCCTCCCCCCCTTTGCTACCGCCGACGAAAGCGCGCCCACGTACCCGGCTTGCTCGGCGCTGCGGCGGATGGGATGCATGCTGTCTTTCGCCTCCGTTTCGGGTTCAGGGGGATGGGCGTGGCGCGTCCGGCTTCGCTTGCCGGTTCCACAACCGCTGCAGAAGTTTCCTCGCCTCTTCAAACAGCAGCACGCTCGCCGCCACGGCGAAGGTCAGGCTCCAGTCCGATGCGGAGAGATCCGTGGTGTGGAAGATTTCCTGCGCCGGGCCCCAGTGCACCACCACTACCTGCAATCCCACCACCCCGATCAGCGCACTCCACAGCTTGCCGTTGGCGAAGAACAGTCGGTTGAAGGCGGTGCCATGCTCGGTGCGGGCGTTGAACACGTTGAAGAACTGGAACAGCACGAAAGTGGTAAAAGCCAGCGTCAAGGCGTGTTCCATCCCGCCCGACGACAACCCATACGAAAACACGCCGATGGTGCCTGCCGCCATGATGGTGCCATAGGCGAGCAGGCGCCAGAAACGCGGCAGGGTGAGGATGCGCGCCTCGGTGCTGCGCGGCGCCTCGTTCATGATACCGGGACGCGCCGGTTCCAGCCCTAGGGTCATGGCGGGCGGACCGTCCATGATGATGTTGATCCACAGGATCTGGATCGCGGTGAAGGGAGTAGGCAGGCCCAGCAGTTGCGCGCCGAGCACGGTGAGGATGGCGCCGACATTGGTGGAGAGCTGGAAACGCACGAACTTGACGATGTTGTCGTAGATGGTGCGGCCTTCCTTGACCGCGCCGACGATGGTGGCGAAGTTGTCGTCGGTGAGTACCATGGTGGCGGCTTCCTTGGTCACCTCGGTGCCGGTGATGCCCATCGCCACGCCGATGTCAGCGTTCTTCAGCGCCGGGGCGTCGTTGACGCCGTCGCCGGTCATGGCGACGACATGGCCGCGCGCCTTCAGCGCCTGGACGATCTTGACCTTGTGCTCCGGGGCGACGCGGGCGAACACCGCAGTTTCCTCGATGTGGCGGGAAAGCTCGGCGACGTCGATCCGGTCGAGCTCGGCGCCGGTCAGCACCGCCCCTTCCAGGCCCAGCTCGCGGGCGATGGCGGCGGCGGTGATAGCGTGGTCGCCGGTGATCATCTTGACCTGGATGCCGGCCTGCTTGCACAAACGGATCGCGTCGCGTGCCTCGGACCGTGGCGGGTCGATGATGCCGACCAGGCCGACCAGGGTGAGCTGCTGCGCCCAGACCATCAGGTCGCCGGCAGGGTCGAAGTCATGCGCCGGGATGTCGCGGCTGGCCACCGCCAGCACACGCATGGCCTGGCCGGCGAGGCGGGCGTTCTCGGCCTCGAAGGCGGCGCGGGCCGCGTCGTCCAGCGGCGACTCGGCGGTTGCGTCGAGATGGCGACCGGCGCGCGCCAGCAGCACGTCGGGCGCGCCCTTCACGAACATGCGCACCCGTTCGCCGTCGTGGTGGAAGGTGGCCATGAACTTGTGCGCCGAGTCGAAGGGGATTTCGGCGATGCGCGGGCTGTGCTCGACCAGACTGTCCGGCTCGATGCCGCCCTTCATGGCCAGCGCCAGCAGCGCGCCCTCGGTGGGGTCGCCGATCAGCTCGCCGGCGCGGATGCGGCTTTCGTTGCACAGGGCGGCGGGCGCCAGCAGCGGCAGAAAATCGGGTGGTGGCAGGCCGTCTTCGGCGGCAAACTCTCCCTCGCCAACATAGCCCTCGCCGGACACGGCAAAGCGCCGCCCGCGGTAGAACAGGTTGCGCGCGGTCATCTGGTTGAGGGTCAGGGTACCGGTCTTGTCGGAGCAGATCACCGAGGTCGAGCCCAGGGTTTCCACCGCCGAGAGTTTTTTTACGATGGCGCGGTTCTTCGCCATGCGGTGCATGCCGATGGCCAGCGTCACCGTCACCACCGCTGGCAGCCCCTCGGGGATGGCGGCCACGGCCAAGGCGATGGAGGTCATGATGGTCTGCACCAGGGGATCGCCGCGCAGGATGCCGAGCACGAAAATCAGGGTCACCACCACGCCGGCGATGATGGCCAGGCGCTTGCCTAGCCCGTCGAGCTGGATTTGCAGCGGGGTGGGGCTTTCCTCCGCCGTATCCAGCAGGCCGGTGATGCGCCCCATCTCGGTTTCCATGCCGGTTGCGGCGATCAGCGCCTCAATCCGGCCGCGGGTCACCACGGTGTTCATGAATACCATGTTGAAGCGCTCGGCTAGGGGGTGCTCGCCGGGCGGAAGCGCCTCGGCGTGCTTGCCCACGGCGTTGGATTCGCCGGTCAGGGCTGCTTCCGCCACCTCGGCGTTGTGCGCCGCCAGCACGCGTGCGTCGGCCGGAATCCGGTCGCCCGCCTCCAGCAGCACGATGTCGCCGGGCACGAGGTCTTCGGCTGCGATTTCCAGCACCTCGCCGCCGCGCCTTACCCGCGCATGCTGCGCCAGCATCTTCTTGAGTGCCGCCAGCGTCGCCTCGGCGCGGTGCTCTTGGTAGAAACCGAGTGCGGCGTTGAACACCACCACGATCAGGATCACCACCGCGTCCTTGATGTCGCCGATCGCGCCCGCCAGCGCGGCTGCGCCGATCAGCACGATCACCAGCAGATCCTTGAACTGGTCGAGGAACTTCATCCAGGCCGGACGCGGCGGCTTTTGCGCCAGACGGTTGGGGCCATGGCGTTCCAGCCGCTGCCGCGCTTCGGCTTCGGTCAAGCCCTGGAAGGTGGTGTCAAAGTGTGCCAGCGCCGCGTCAGCGGCAATGGTCCAAGGTTCCATTTTCTGGCTGACGTTATGGTTTTCCATCAATATCCCTCGTGATTCGAGAATCATGCGCAGCCGGGACACCACGCACCGCGATCAGGTAGTAGCCGATGACCAGTGCGAGAATGACCGCTGCCGAACCATAAATGTGTTCCGGAGTCGTTTCCTTAAAATCGAACACGATCACTTTGCGAGAAATCGCCATCAGCGCGGTGCCCAGCACGATTTCCACGGCAAGGCGGTGGTCGCGGTGATCCTCCGCGTAAAGGATGATGTTGTGGTAAATCTCGATGGCAATCAGCACCGCCATGAAAGCGCCGAAGGTGGCCAGGATGTCCCTGATCTCCAGCAGCATAAAGGGGTGACTGGGATCCGTCAGGCGCTGGTAGAGCACGTAAACGATGTCGGCGACACCCCAGATGATCACCAGCACCATGATCACCGCGACTACCCTGGCGACTTGGCGGATGACCCGGTTGAGAAAACCGATGACTTTATCGTCACTTCCTTTTTCCGACATAACGCTCTCCTTCAAATCAACCGCCGTGGAAATACAGGGCGTAGCTATTGAGCAGATAAATCGCCACCAGCGCCAGACCCGGCCAGCTCATGACACCGCCGATGCGCTTGCGCGGGCGGGTAAGCAGGCCGATCACCACCACCGCGCTCATGGCGATGGCGGCCAGGGCGGTGACGGCGTGAATGGAGCTAACGTGGGCCAGCAGCGGGCCGGGCAGGTAAAACACGTCGTCCACCGCGAGGATGGCGATGTTGAACAGATTGCTGCCGAGCAGGTTGGCGATGGCCATGTCGATGGCGCCCAGGCGCAGCGCCGCGAAGGTCACCGTGATCTCGGGCAGGGAGGTGACGGCGGCGACGAATTGGGTGCCGACGAAGCTGCGGCTCCACCCCACCAGATCGGCGAGGTCGGCGGCGATGAAAGGCAGCATCGATCCCGCCGCCACCACGGCGACGGCGGCCACGGCGTAGCGCGCTCCGGCCTGGCGCAGGGTGATGCCGGGGTAGCGGGCGGCCTCGGCGGCCTCGAATTCAGCCACATCTTCCCGCTCGTAACGGAATGCCGCATGCATCGCCGCCAGATAAACCAGCAGGAAGGCCGGCGCGTACAGGCCGACATGAGCCAGCGCCGGCATCCGCCCGGCTTGGGCGAGGAGCAGGCCAGCCGCGCTCATGACGATGAGCAGGATGCCGTAAGCCGCAATCAGCAGATGGCCTTTCCTTCCCCCGGCAAAGATCGATCCCTTGCGGTAAACGGCGTCGAGCAGGGCGAGGATCAGCAGGTTGAACACGCAACTGCCGAGCACGTCGCCCACGGCGATATCCGTTTCATGGGCGGCGGCCACCGAGCTGATTCCCGTCACCAGTTCAGGCAGGGAAGTCACGGTGGCGAGCAGCGCCAGTCCGATCCACGACCCAGACAGCCCGGTCTTCTCGGCGATCACATCGCCGTAGCGGGAGAGGTGGTAGCCCGCCACCACGATCACGGCGGAGACGATGGCGAACTGCAGCCAGGTTTGCAGGATTTCAAGCATTCAAGCTCCCGTTCACTTGTCCATCGAACAGCTTACCACCAGCCAAGCGCACAAAGGCGTCGCGGCGGGCTTGCGCTGTTGCCGGCTTTTATACCGACATACTCCGGGTGATTTCGAAAAAAGCCTGTTCGCAGGTTTCTACTTGTTGCAGCGCCCTATCGAGCCGATCCCGCAAGTCCGTCCATCGGTCCAGACAGCGCCTTTGAGCAACGCGCCGTGGAGCAGGGTATTTTTCAATTTTGCGCCGGCGAGATTGGCCTTCTTGAGATTCACCATACCGAGATGCGCGCCTTCCAGGTCGGCGGTTTGCAACTGCACGTTTTCCAGATCGGCGCCGGACAGATTTGCATTCTTCAGGCTGGCGCCTTCCAGGTTGGCACCCTCAAGGTCCGCGAGCTTGAGATCGGCCTTGACCAGCCGGGCGCCCTTGAGGCTGGCGCGCTCCAGATTGGCGCTTTCGAGGTGGGCATAAGCCAGATCGGCGCCATCGAGATTCGCTTCGCCCAGGTCGGCCTGCTGCAGGCTGGCATGGCTCATGCGCGCGCCCTTGAAATTCGCCCCCTTGAGGGAAGCGCCCCGGAGGTTGGCATGTTCCAGATCGGCGCTTTCGAAGTCGGCGCCGTCGAGTTGGGCATCACGCAGGTCGGCCCACTTCAGATCGGCGCCACGGCATTGCGGAACGGGGGCTTTCCAGCAGTCCGAAGCCGCCAGGGCGGCGTCATGGATCAGCAAGCCCGCCAGCGCCAACAGCCAGAAACGATACCTTGCCGCTTTTTTTCTCATCACTCAGTCTCCTTGTCGATTCGAAACACCACGCCTCACAAATAGCGCAACCACAGATAGCCGCTACTGACCGCAATGCTCGCCAGCATCAGCGGAAACGCCATCAGCATGAACGGCAGGAAGCGGATCGGCTGGCCGGCGCGCTCGGCGAAGCCGGCCACCACCAGGTTGGCGCTCGCCCCCACCAGGCTGCCGTTGCCGCCCAGGCAGGCGCCCAGTGCCAGCGACCACCACAGGGTATTGATGCTTTCCGCGCCGAAGGTCGGCGCCATGCTGTGGATCACCGGGATCAGGGTGGCGACGAAGGGGATGTTGTCCACCAGCGCCGAGGCCACCGCCGATACCCACAGGATGACCAGGGCGGTGGCGGCGAAATCGCCGCCGGTCAGCTCCAGCAGTTGTTGCGCCAGGAGCTTGAGGGCGCCGGCCTTTTCCACCCCCGCCACCACCACGAACAGGCCGACGAAGAAAAAGATCGTGACCCATTCCACCTCGGCGAAGCCCCGCTGCACTTGGTGGGACTGATCTTCGCCGTTCTGGTCCCAGACCCGCAGCAGTAGCAGCAGCGCCGCGCCGAACATGGCGATGGTGGCCGGTTCCTGGCCGATGACGTGGGCCAGCATGAAGCCCAGGATGACCAGCGCGATCACCGCCAGGGATTGCTTGAGCAGGCGCGGGTCGGTAATCGCCCGGTCCGCGTCGAAGGCCATCACTTGGGCGCGGTCTTCCGGCGCGGCGTAAAGCTTTCTGCCCCAGATCAGGTAAAAAGGGATCAGCGTCAGGATGAAAACCACCAGCGCCAGCGGCGCGAGGTTGAAGAAGAAATCGTTGAAGCCGAGCCCGGTCGCGGAGCCGATCATGATGTTGGGCGGGTCGCCGATCAGGGTGGCGCTGCCGCCGATGTTGGAGGCGAAGATCAGGGCGAACAGGTAAGGGTAGGGCTTGAGCTTGAGGGCGTCTGTGATGAGCAGCGTCACCGGGGCGATCAGGAGCACCGTGGTGACGTTGTCGAGCAGGGCGGAAAACAGCGCCGTCACCACCGACAGCATCACCATCAGCCCCCACGGATCGGCCTTGACAGCTTTAGCGGCGACCACCGCCACGTACTGGAACACGCCGCTTTTCTGGGTGATGGCGACGATCACCATCATGCCGGTCAACAGCCCGATGGTGTTGAGGTCGATGCCGGCGAAGGCCTCGCTCTGGTGCAGCACACCGGAGAAGATCATCAGCCCCGCGCCGAGCAGGGCGACGATGGCGCGGTTGATTTTCTCGGTGACGATGACGGCGTAGGTGGCGACGAAGATGGCGAGCGAGACCAGCAGCGGGCTCAGGCCGAACAATACCTGCGTAGCGGTGGCAGCGGCGCCGTGCATGTCACAGCCCCGCCTGTTGCGCGAGATAGGCGAGCAGCGCGCGGCGGCTCAACATACCGCGCAGCTTGCCGTCCGCGCCCACCACCGGCAGCGGCGCGGTGCTGTTGGTGAGCAGCAGAGCCGCTTCCAGCAGCGGACAATCCTCGTCCAGCAGCGGGATGTCCTTCCTGGCGAATTCCCCCACCGTCAGGCGCTCCAGATCATGCAGCCGGCTGGTCAGCATGCGCTCGGCGTCGCCGGCAAACCTGAGGTCGGACAAGCCCCCTTCCGCCCGCGCGCTGGCCGGGATCAGCGCCCGCAGCACGGCGTTGGTGCTGACGACGCCGGCGAAACCGCCGCTGCCGTCGCACAAGGGCACATGGTTGATCTGCTTCTCCAGCATGAGTTTTAGTGCTTCCATCAGCTTGGCCTCGGGCTGAAGGCAAAGCGTGGGCGGATAAATAGGAATGGCCTTGATCGACATTTTTTTCTCCGGCTTAAGTTAAATTTTCCACCGTCACGCCCATAAACTCAGGGGCGGGTCGGCGATGACCGCGCGCAGGATGTCGCCGCGCGAGACGAAGCCCACCATTTCCCCCGTCTCATTCACCACCGGCACGCCGGTGAAACCGGTATCCAGCAGCACACTGGCGATGCGGCGGATGTCGGCCGCTGGGTCGGCGCTCACCACGGGACTGGCCATCACCTCGGCCACGGTGCGGGCTAGGACATCGCGCACCTCGCCCCCCTCCACGTTGAGCACGGTGAGTAGGTCGCGCTCGGAGACGATGCCCACCAGACGATGCGCACTATCCAGCACCGGGGCTTGGCGAATGCGCCCTGTCACAAGGGTGCGCCAGGCTTCTTCGATCCGCGACTCCGCCCGCACCGCCGTCACTTCCCGGCTCATGATCTGGTAGGCATGATAGAGCGGGCCGCGTTCGGTCTCTTGATGCCACATCCCCGGATAGGCACGGGCGGCGGCTTCATAATTTGCGCCGTCTTGATCCGTACGCCGGGCGGTCTGGGGTATCTCCACACCCGGCTCCTCGCCCTCGCGGGCGAGGCCGCGGGCATGATGGGCGCGCATCACCCCCGGCACCTGAATCAACTGCTCCAGAGGGCCGTGGAAAGTCTGGCCGGTGACGCCATAGATGGAGAACATTTATCGTGACCTTTCCTTTTCAACCTGGCGGAGCATCAGTTTTAATTATGCCTTGGGTGCAGCCATGTCGCCAGCAGAGCCGGATCCACATATCGCCGTCCGTGCAGGCTGCCCTTCAGCACGACCGCAGCGGGCTGCTCCGGCTCGCCCAAGTCGGATAGCACGGCGACCGCGCCGGTGAAGTCTTCGTGCGCGGTGTAGCCGTTGATCGTGATCAGCGTGCAGAGGCTGGCGCCGATGGCGGCCTTGAGGCCATTCGCCGAGTCCTCGACGGCAAGGCAAGACGCGGGCGGTAGAGCGAGGCGCTCCAGCACCCAGCGGTAGATGTCCGGGGCGGGCTTCTTGGCAGACACCACATCGCCGGCACCGATCACCTCGAACCAGCCGACGCTCTCGGCGCCCAGGCCGGTTTCGAGCAGCGCCGTCACCGCTTGCGGGGCGGAGGTGGTGGCGATGGCCAGGCGCACGCCGCCCTGCCGCAGTTCCCGCAGCAGGCGCGCCACGCCGGGGCGGAGTGGGATGCCCGGCTGTTGCAGCAGGGCGGTGAAATGGCGGGTCTTCGCAGCATGCAGGCGGGCTATCCAGGCATCGAAATCCTTCCGGGACAACAGTTCGGGATGGTTGCGCTCGACATAGCCGCGGATACGCTCCTTGCCGCCGCCGATTCTGAGCAGTTCGCCGTAAAGCGCTTCGTCCCAGTTCCACCCCAGGCCGAATTCGCGGAACGCCGTGTTGAAAGCAACGCGGTGGCCATCCCGCTCGGTGTCGGCGAGGGTGCCGTCCACGTCGAAAATGACAGCTTCAAGCATGGGGCGACTTTAGCCCGGCCGGCGCCTCGTCGATTTCCGGGTAGTTCAGTGCCAAGGCGCGCCAGGCTCTCATCAGCCGGTGTTGCGCAAGCCTGCCGCAATCGCGTTGATGGAGCGCAGCAGAGGTCTGAGCCAAGCTTCGCGCTCCGCCTGCGGCAGGCTTTCGTCGCGGCAGCGTTGCAGCAGCAGCACCTGGATGTGGTTCAGCGGGTCCAGGTAGGGATTGCGGCGCGCTAGCGACAAGGCCAGCTGCGGCGTTTCCTGCATCAGGCCGGTGGCGCCGGTGATATCCAGTACCTGGGTGACGGTTCGGTGATACTCATCGCGAATCGACCGGTAGATCGCGTCAGCGGTTTCCCGGTTTTCCGCCAGTGCGGCATAGCGGGCGGCGATGCTCATGTCGGCCTTGAACAGGGCCATCTGGGTGTTGCTGAGCAGCGCCCGGAAAAACGGCCATTCCCGGAACATGCGCTGCAATTTGGCCAGGCGCTGCGGATCGTTGCTGTGCCAGTTGTGCAGCGCGGTGCCGATGCCGAACCAGGCGGGCAGGGTGTGGCGCGACTGAGCCCAGCCGAATACCCAGGCGATGGCGCGTACCGAGGCTTTGGAACGGTCGCCCTTGTTGCGGTGGGAGGGGCGCGAGCCGATGTTGAGCAGGCCGATTTCGGTGACCGGCGTGGCTTCGTAGAAATAGTCGATGAAACCCGGCGTGCGGTCGGTCAGGCCGCGGAAGGCGGTCTCGCCGTCTTGCGCCAGCTTGTCCATGATGTCGAGGAAGTCGCTGCGACCCTGCTTCTGCTCACGGATCAGGCTGGTGCTGGCCTTGAGCAGGCCGGTCATGCCCATCGACAGTTCGTAGGAGGCGGTTTCGACATTGCTGTATTTGAACGACAGCACCTCACCCTGTTCGGTGAACTTGATCTGGCCGCGCACGGTACCCTCAGGTTGCGACAGGATGGCCTCGTGGGTGGGGCCGCCGCCGCGCCCGACTGTGCCGCCACGGCCATGGAACAGGCGGCATTCGATGCCGCGCGCCTGGGCCAGCGTGGTGATCTTGGTCTGCGCATCGTAGAGCGACCAGGCCGAGGCGAGGATGCCGCCGTCCTTGGCGGAATCGGAATAGCCGATCATGACTTCCTGCAGCTTGCTGGAGCAGCCGAGCAGGGCCGCATAGGCCGGGTTGTCGAGGAGCGCTGTCATCACCGGCTGGATGTGTTCCAGGTCGATGATGGTTTCGAACAGGGGCGAGATGCCGATATGGCAGAACCAGCCCTGGTCATTGCGGCCGGCCAGCCCCGCCAGGCTGGCGAGGAACATGACTTCCATGACGTGGCTGGCGGCATGGGTCATCGAGATGACATAGGAGCCAAATGCCTGTGGGCTGACTTCCTGGCGCATGCGCGCCATCACTTCAAAGACTTCGAAGGTTTCGCGGCTGGTGTCGCTGAGCATTTCGCGCTTGACCGGGAGGTTCTGTGCACGGGCGATCAGGTCGCCCAGCAATTCCAGCCGTCCGGTTTCGTTCAGGCTGCCGTAATCCGGCATGCCTGGTTGCTGGGCGAGCAGTTCGGCAACGGCTTCGGAATGGCGTGTCGATTCCTGGCGGATATCGAGGTGAACCAGGTAAAAGCCGAAGGTTTCCGCGTTGCGGATCAGATCCTGCAGTTCACCGTTGGCAGCCGCGTGGTCGCCGTGGCTGACTAGCGAATCGCGCATCAGGGTGAGATCTGCCAGGAATTCCCGCTCCGACGGGTAGCTGTCGGCACAGGCGTTCCCGCTGTGGCCCTCGATCAGCGCATCCACGGCATCCAGGTTGTGTTGCAGCCGGTGCCGCATCAGGTAAAGCTTGCGGCGGTAGGGTTCCTGGCCGAAATGCTGGGGGTAATCGCCGAACACCGCGGCAAAGCGCTGTTCGTCCTGCGCCAGGCTGGCGGCCATTGGGTCGCTGATCGTGCACAGGCGTTTCGAATGGGTCAGCACATGGCTGAGGTTGATGATTTCGTGCAGGTAATGGCGCAATACCTCCCGCTTCTGCAGGCGCAGGGCGAGGACGGTGGTGTCGTGAGTGACGAAGGGGTTGCCGTCGCGGTCCCCGCCGATCCAGGAGCCGAAGCGCAGGATGTTTGGCACCCGGATACGCCGGCCTTCCGCCAGTTCCGGCCCGTAGACGCGGTCGATGGCCTTTTCCAGGTAGCGGTAGGTTTCGGGCACGGCCTTGAACAGGCTTTCGCGGAAATAAAATAGCCCGTTCTTGATCTCGTCCCGGACCTGAGGCTTGCTGGCGCGCACCTCGTCGGTTTTCCACAAGGTCTGGACCTGCCCTTCGAGCTGGCTGATCAGTTCCTGGCGCTGTTCCTTGCCAGTGCGCGGGTCGTCCAGGCGCTCGGCGGTGAGGAAGATGCGGCGCAGATGTTCCATGATGGTGCGGCGCTTGGATTCGGTGGGATGGGCGGTGAACACCGGAATGTAGGCGGCCTTGTCGAACAGGGTCTGGAGTTCTGCGGCGCTGATCCCCTGGTCGTGGAACTCCCGCAGGGTGGCGTCGAAAGAGCCCTTCCACAAGGGGCCGCCATGATATACCTGGGCGCGACGGGTCTGGTGCTGGAAGGATTCCTCGGCCAGGTTGACCAGGCTGAAGTAAATGCTGAACGCGCGCACCACATGGGTGAGCGTCTCCGCATCCAGTGATTCGATGATCTTCTCCAGGCGGCGCCGGCTGGCTGGCGAATCTTTCTTGTGCAAGCGGATGTAGCCTTTGCGCAGGGCTTCCACCGCATCGAGCACGCGGCCGTCTTGCAGGGGACGCAGGACGTTGCCGAGCACGTTGCCGAACAATTTTACGCGGGCGCGCAACTGGGTATCGCTAGGTATTCTGGACATGCTTTCAGTGGCTCTAAGTTCATTAAAAAGGCGCCAAGCTGGCGCCATGGGCCATCATCCGAATACGGTGCTCGATTTGTCGTTACTCGCCGAGTTCGAAATCCATGGCCGCCCTATCCGCACCGCCTTGCTGGGACAGGCTGTTGGCGAATTTGAGCTGCTCGGGGTGGTTGCTGAAGCTGGCAGCCACTTCCGGCGTGGCCAAACGTACCAGCCAGCAGCGGCGGCGGTTTTCGCCATTGACCGCGGTCCCGGCCTGCACGCGCCGCACCCCGGGAATGGCCGCGAGGGTTTCCTTGCTCCGGATCACCATCGTGGCGGCCGCCTCTTCAGACAGGCTTGCGGGCTGATTATACAGCACGATGTGTTCGACTTCGCGCCACGGCCGGCATTGCGCCAGCACTTCGGCGGCACGGCCGCTACTGCCCCACAGGCGGATGCAGCGCTCCACTTCGGCGCGTATGGCGCCGCGGACGCCATGTGTGATTGCTTTGTAGCTCTTCTGGCCGGGGCTGACGTTGGCTTTGATGGAGTTGGCAGCCGCCTCGGAGAGCGCCGTATAGTAGTTGATCTTGGCCACGCCATTGGCGATCAGCTTTTTGCACTGATCGTCGGAAAGGCCGGTGCCGCCATGGATCGCCAGCGGGATGCCGACTGCCTCATTGATCTTGGCCAGGCGCGCGTAATCCAGTTTGGGTGTGCCGCTCATCCGCCCGTGCACGGTGCCGATGGATACCGCCAGGAAGTCCACGCCGGTTCGTTCCACGAAAGCCTTCGCTTCGGAGGCCAGAGTGTAGACCAGACCGCCGGGAATTTTTATGCCCTCCTCATCCTCATCGCCGGGCACGTAGCCCAGTTCGCCTTCCACCGCCACGCCGCAGGCATGAGCCATGTCGGTCACTTCTCGGGTAAGCCGGAGGTTCTCGTCGAGGGGTAACAGCGAGGTGTCCACCATCACTCCATTGCAGCCCGTCCGGATGCCGCGCACGGCGGACTCGATGTTTGCGCCGTGATCCAGACAGATGGCGACCGGGACTTTGGCTCGCTGTGCCGCCACAGTCACAGCCGGCATCAGCAGCTCCAAATCGTAATAACTGAAATGGGATTCGATCAGGTTTAGTATGACCGGCGCTCGACAGTCTTCCGCAGCCTGCAGGACGCCTTGCACAAAGTCCAGATTGACCACGCCGAACGCTCCGACGGCATAACTATGACGGTAGGCATGTTTGAGCATGTCGGCCATGTGGACGAGGGGCATCGTGGCTTCCTTTATTTTTCCGTCAGTTTCGCCAGCGCTTCATCCGCGGTCTGGTCGTAGCGGGCGCGTTCCTTTTTCGCCGCAGTTTCCAGTGCATTGTTGATTTCCGGGAATTTCAGCGCCAGGATGCGGGCAGCCAGCATGGCGGCGTTCTTGGCGCCATCCACCGCCACCGTGGCAACGGGCACGCCCGGCGGCATCTGTACCGTAGAGAGCAGAGCGTCCAGGCCGGACATGATTCCGCCCGAGAGCGGCAGGCCGATTACCGGCAGGCGGGTGTGGCCGGCGATTACGCCGGCCAGATGGGCGGCCACGCCGGCACAGCCGATCAGCACCTGCACGTCTTCCCTGTGCGCCCGCTCGAGGTAGGCTAGCACCTTGTCCGGGGTGCGATGGGCCGAGGCCACCACGATTTCGCTGGCGATGCCCAGTTCGGTCAGGGTGTCGCGCACCTTGACCACGGTGGGCAGGTCATTGGGGCTGCCGGTGATAATTCCGACCAGAATCCTGCTGCCGGCATCCTGGGTGGTTTTTTTTGCATCAACTGATTTCTTCATACATCTTCTCCTGAGGTTGAATTTCGGCGGGGCAATACACAATAGCAGCGCGGCGCAAGCGGTCGTTCACCGCTTGCCAATCAACGTCCACGGGCGGCGCTTCGGCCAGAATAAAGTCAAAGCGGACGCCATCGAGTTGGCGTAAAGTCGCGTAAAGCTTGTGCGCATAGGCAGCCGCCGCGGCGGGCATCTGGAAATGCAGCAGGTGTGGGCTGTCTTGACAGGGCGATGTCAACCCCAGCACCGCCACCCGCTGTTCCCGCTTCACCAGCTCCCGGCTGCGCCGCTTCAGCGACTCGGCAGACAGGACCTCCAGCGGCGTCACGGGCGCATAGTGTGAGGGAAGGCTCCCCGACACGCGGACGGCGGATTGTGCGGTGTCAGGCGCCTCAATTCGCCCCCCCAGCACGGCTTCAAGCGCCGCGACGGAGATGCCGCCGGGCCGCAATAACAGCGGGGTTCCGCCAACAAAACTGATTATGGTGGATTCCAGGCCAACCCGGCAGGGTCCGCCGTCCAGCACCATGTCCACCGCCTCGTCCAACTCTGCGCGCACATGCGCCGCCGTGGTCGGGCTGATGCGCCCGAAGCGGTTGGCAGAGGGTGCCGCCAGCGCCTTTTCCGGCCCCAGTTCCTGTAGTAGCGCCAGCGCGACGGGATGATCGGGCACCCGCAGCCCCACCGTATCCTGGCCGCCGGTCACGGCGTCAGGAACATGACGCTGGCGCCGCAGGATCAGCGTCAGCGGGCTTGGCCAGAAGCTCTCCGCCAGATGTCGCGCCGCTTGGGGAATCTCCCGCGCCCATCGATCCAGCAGGGAGGCGTCGGCGATATGCACAATCAGCGGATGGTCTGACGGCCGGCCCTTGATTTCGAATATCTTGCGCACGGCTTCCGGGTTGGCGGCATCCGCGCCCAGCCCGTAAACCGTCTCGGTAGGGAATGCCACCACCCCGCCCGCCCGCAACAGACGGGCCGCCGCTGCGATTTGCGTGTGCCGTTCCCGATCGCTCACTCCGTCGCTCCGCATGCTCGTCATGAAAATGCTTCGAAGAGGTTGCTGACCGGGTTGTAGCGCAGCAATTCGCCGTGCTCCATATCAAAATACCAGCCATGCAGCGTCAATTTTTTTTGCGCGACCCGTTCCAGAATCCAGGGAAAAGTCAGCAAGTTGTCCAGGGACACCAGAATGGCTTCCTGCTCGCAGGCCCGCGCCTGCTTTTCCAGGGGTTCCCCATGCATGCGGGACAGCACACGGTTGCGCGCGTTGCGGGCAACTTTCATCCAGCCGGAAACAAACCCTTCCTGAGGTTCGGCGCCCGGCGTTGTGCTCATCAGTGCCCGAATGCCGCCGCACTGGGCGTGCCCCAGCACGATAATGTCTTCCACTTCCAGATTGCGCACACCGAACTCCAGCGCTGCGCTGGTGCCATGATAGTTGCCGCTGGTTTCGAACGGCGGCACCAGATTGGCCACATTGCGAATGATGAACAAATCGCCGGGGTCGCAGTCGGTCACAATGGCGGGGTCCACCCTGGAATCGCAACATCCCACCACAATCGTCTTGGGAGACTGGCCTTGCTTGGTGAGGCGGTCGAAGAGGGCATGATTCTCTTCATAATTGTTGCTGCGGAACCGTTTGAAGCCGTCGACAAGTTTCTCGATGTGACTCATTGTCAGACCTCCGTCAGGCGCTTTAACGCTTGGCGGTATTTTTCGCCGGTTTTGGCGGCGACTTCCGGCGGCAGTTCCGGGCCGGGGGCCTGCTTGTTCCAGCCGGTGGATTCCAGCCAGTCGCGCACGTACTGTTTGTCGAAGCTGGGCGGGTTGCTGCCCGGCCGGTACTGGTCGGCGGGCCAGAAGCGGGAGGAGTCAGGGGTCAGCGCCTCGTCGATCAGATAGAGTTTGCCATGGGCGTCCTGGCCGAATTCGAATTTGGTATCGGCGATGATGATGCCCTTGGTTGCGGCAAATGAGGCGGCTTCTTTGTATAGGGCGATGCATGTGTCGCGCACCTGGGCGGCTAGTCCCTTGCCGAGCAGTTGTTCGGCCTGTTCGTAGCTGATGTTTTCGTCGTGTGCGCCCATTTCCGCCTTGGTCGAAGGGGTGAACAGCGGCTGCGGCAGCTTGTCGGCCTCGCGCAGGCCTTCCGGCAGGGGGATGCGGCATACGCTGCGGCTCTTCTGGTATTCCTTCCAGCCCGAGCCGACCAAATAGCCGCGCACGATCGCCTCGATCGGCAGTGGCTTGAGTTTCTTCACCACGATGGCGCGACCGCTGACTTGCTCGCGTTCGTTTTCTGCGACTACGGATTCGGGGGCAATGCCGGTGAGCTGGTTGGGGATAATATCCTTGAGCCGGTCGAACCAGAAGTTGGAGATGGCCGTCAATACTTCGCCCTTGCCGGGGATGGGGGTGGGCAAAACGACGTCAAAGGCGGACAGGCGGTCGGTAGTGACAATCAGCAGGTGCTGGTCGTCGACGGCATAAATGTCGCGCACTTTTCCGCAGTTGAGCAGGGGCAGGCTTTTGATGCCGGATTGATACATCGGTGTAGTCATGACAAGATTCCGTAGGTCTCAGTTTTTAAGGGTGTTGCGTGAATCTGCTGCCGGCTCGTCGCCCGGATACGGATAGCGGACATGGCCAAAACGGATTAGCAGCACGGCCACCGTCAACATCAGGATCGAGCCACTCACCGCGAGCATGCGCCAGTCGTCCATGGCTTTCATGTCCAGGATCAAATAGCGCGCCAGCGCCACCATGCCGATATACAGCGGAAAACGCACCGGCAGTTTGCCTGAACCGTAATACAGCCCGACCATCGCCAGCACTTCCAGGTAGAGGAAGAGCAGCAGAAGGTCCGCCAAGGTCACCTGCGCCGCGTGCACCATGACCATGACTTCGCTTGCCATGGCGTACACCGTGGCAATGGCGATCACCAGCAGGCCGATGTGCTCCACCAGGGAGAGCATCCACTTGTTGAATTCCTGGATCGGTTTTTTCATCGTTGATCTCCTCAAGGCCGCGCAAAATACGGACAATCTACCCGAAAAATCGAGGATAAGGAGTGCTTTGCCCTATTGCTTTCCTTGGCGCCTTGGGCGGTAGGCTGTCGTTCCCTTATTCGTCCTCGCCCAGTTCCGGGTCCCATCCCTCGTCACGGGCGGTCGTGATGGCCTGGGCATAAAACCGGGCGTGCCGCTCACGCAGCTCTTCCGGCAGACGGCTGGGCAGATGGGCGTAGGGCTCCCAGGCAGCATAAACCTGCTCGTATAGGTTCTGCATGCGCGCGGAATCCCAGCCCGCGCAGGTTTCCGTTTCGGGCAGAATGTCGAATACCCATGCATCGCGCACCATGCGCCCGAGGTGGGTCAGGCCCGCGTTAGTATCCTGATCGATACCGACATAAGTTTGTACTGTCATCGTGTAAGCCCTGCATAAAGTACCGGCAATTTCTCCGGCAGGCGTTCCACATGGTCCACGACCATGTAGTTCTTGGCCCCGAAAATCCGGGAGACGTATTGATCCGCTCTCGGGTCGAGCGACATGCAGAAAGTGGTCACGCCGGAACGTGCCATCTCCTCCACCGCTTTCTTGGTATCGAAACGCAGATACTGCGGGTCGCGCACGTCCACGTCCGCAGGTTCGCCGTCGGTGATCACCAGCAGCAGCTTCTTGGCCGATTTCTGCAATTTCAGATAATGCCCGGCATGGCGAATGGCCGCACCCATGCGCGTCGATAGCTGGCCGCTCATGCCTGCCAGGCGCGATTTCGGGAGCTCATTATAAGACTGATCGAAGTCCTTGAAACGGAAATATTCGACGTTGTGGCGCCCGTCCGAGCAGAAACCGTGAATCGCGAAGGGGTCGCCGATCTTGTGGATCGCATCCGCCAGTAGCACGGTGGCCTGGCGCTGCAAGTCCAGTACGCTGTAGTCCTGCCCGCTGACTATTTCGTTGGTGGATTCCGATAGGTCCAGCAGTACCATCACCGAAATGTCGCGCACCTTGCGCACCGAACGCATCATGATGCGCGGGTCGGGCTGTTGCCCCATGCGGATGTCGATCATGGCGCGGATGGCGGCGTTGACGTCCACCTCGTCGCCGTCCTCCAGCTTGCGGATGCGCGTCACGCCTTGGGGTTGCAGGGCGTCGAGCAAGAATTTGAGGCGGCCGATGGTGCGCTTGTGCTGGGAGGTGATATCGTCGATGAGTTGCAGATCGCCAGCTTTCGGGCGCTTTTCCAGCACCGTGGCCCAGGCCGGACGTTCGAGCTGGATCTGGTAATCCCATTCCGAGTAATGAAAGGGCTCGGAAATCGGCTCCTTGCCTTCCAGTTCGTTGAAGGATTTGCCCATGTCTTCATAGGGGAAGAGCTCCGTGCCCAGCACCCAGATTTCTTCCGCATCGTCGCCGGCGTTCTCGACGTCGATTTCGTTGGCGAACTCCATCAGGCTGACGTGCTTGCGCACCTGTTTGGGGGCTTCGTACCCTGCCGCAATGGCCTTGTCGAAATCGAATTCTTCGAACTCCCAGAAATAGCGGTTGTCATCGCGGTACGGTGCGGTGAGCAGGTCGCTGCGCGGATTGAAGGCAATGCGCTTGCTGATGAATTCATGCGCCAGCTGCACGCCGATGTCCCAGGAAACCTGGTTGGTGTCGAGGCGTTCCGCAGCCTGCTTGAACAGCACCCGCCCCTGGGCGATCCACGGGTCGTTGTCCCGGTAGCCGTCATCCAGCAGCGCGCGCGCCAGGCGGTTGAGATAATCCCCCGCCGACTTGCCCTGGTCTGATGCTATCGTGTGCAAAGCTGCCCACAGGTGTTTGAGGCCGGGGAACTTGCGCACCGCCAGGGTTTCCACCCGGGCATCCTCGATCACGCTGATCACGGCCATCTGGAAGGGATTGAGCGCCTCGGCCGAGATCGGGTCGCGGGTATAGACGATATGGGCGGCGCTATGGGCGGCAGCGGCACGGTACATCTCCAGGCCCGGCAGCTTGTTCCCCTCTCCCCCTCCCCCTCCCTCGGAGGGGGAGGGGTGAATAAAATCGTCGTAGGCGTCGGGCAGGTGAATGAAATAGCCCTCCACATAGGGCCGGTAGCCTTCGCGCGTTTCGAAGTCGCCTGATGTCGGCTTCATGAAGAAATCCCGCGCCCACAAGGCGCGCAGATACATGTTGATGCGACGCTGGACGTCGATGAACAACGTGCCCTTGCGCTCCTTCTGGAGCATGGCCAACGATTCCTTGGATTGCAGGCTGAAGTAGCTGGCCTGCTCCGGATAGTTGGTGCGATGGGCATGGGCGCCCCACAGCGCCCAGCGGCGCAAGCCGCCCAGGGTCAGCTGGCTGAACAGCATTTCCAGATTTTCCAGCATCGGGCGCACGCCGCGCGGCGCTTGCGACAGCAGGGTATTGAGGAATTGCAGGTAGGAGCGGAACAGAGTCTCGTCGCCGAGGCGATTGGCGGCCGTGGGTGCAGTGCTGAGGACCAGTTCGATCACTGCCCCCGAGGTTTTGGAGGCCAGCTCAAGTGCGGTCTGCACCAGATCCGGCACGGCATCCTCGCCGATTTCCTTGGCCACCAGCGGCGCATGGTCGATCCAGGTGGCGACCAGACCATCGCCCTTGCCCAGGCTTTTCAGCGCGGCGGCGCCCTTGAGATAATTATCCAGGCCGCGCGCGCTGAACACCTTGGCCGCTTCCACCCACGCGGAACGCAGGCTTTCCTGCAATTCCGGGGAAAGCGAGTCGATCAGTTCCTGATAGTCTTCGAGATTGATAGCCATGGCAAACCCCTGTGATGGGTGATGGGGAATGGGTGATGTGTCAAAACCGCGAGGTTCGACCCATTACCCATCGCCATTTACCTAATTACTAGAAAAATGTCGTTACTGCCGCATCGAGTGCATCGCGCATGTCGGGATCGTCGGTGATCGGGCGCACCAGGGCCACGCGGCAGGCCTTGACCGGATCGACGCCGGTGGCGATGAGGCTGCCGGCGTAAATCAGCATGCGCGTCGAGATGCCCTCGTCCAGCCCGTGCCCCTTGAGGTTGCGGGCGCGTTCGGCGATGGAAACCAGTTTGCCGGCCACCTCCGCATTGACGCCGGTTTCATGGGCGACGATCTCGGTTTCGATGGCGTGCTCGGGATAGTTGAAATCCAGACCGCCGAAACGCTGCTTGGTGGACTGCTTCAAATCCTTCATCAGGCTCTGGTAGCCGGGGTTGTAGGAAATCACCAGCTGGAAATCGGGATGGGCGTGAACCAGCTCGCCTTTCTTCTCCAGGGGCAGGGTGCGACGGTGGTCGGTCAGAGGGTGGATCACCACGGTGGTGTCCTGGCGCGCCTCCACCACTTCGTCCAGATAGCAGATGGCGCCTTCCCGGGCGGCAATGGCGAGGGGGCCGTCCTGCCAGCGGGTGCCGCTGGCGTCGAGCAGGAAGCGGCCCACCAGGTCGCTGGCGGTCATGTCCTCGTTGCAGGCCACGGTGATCAGCGGCTTGCCCAGCTTCCAGGCCATGTATTCGACGAAGCGGGACTTGCCGCAGCCGGTGGGGCCTTTCAGCATCATCGGCATGCGCACGCTGTAGGCGGCTTCGTACAGCTCCACCTCGTCCGAGACGGGGCGGTAGTAGGGTTCTTTCTCGATACGGTACTGCTTGATGATGTCGCTCATGGTCACGCTCCTTAAGGGTGGGAGAGGAAACAAACCGATAAACACCCATGGGTATTCATGAGATTGTGCCCTGCCTGGGTGAAACCCCCCGCGCCTTACGGCGCTGGGGCCATTACTACTTTCTCAACCGCGTCGTTACTTAAACCGTCTTGCCGCGGAAAATCACCATGGCCGCGCCCTGTGACTGGTTGAAGTTGTTGTAACCAATCAGACGCACGTGGTTGTTGGGGTTGGCCTTGTGACAGGCTTCCGCTTCAGCCAGCACCTTGTTCACGTCGGTTTCGCCGAACATCGGCAGTTTCCACATGTACCAGTAGGAATCCATCAGGTATTCCGGCTCAGTATGCTCGATGGCGGGGTTCCAGCCTTTGGAAACCAGGTATTCCACCTGCGTCTTGATCTCGTCTGCGGTCATGGCCGGCAGGTAGGAGAAGGTCTCGAACTTGCGGCTGGCAGGATCGCTAACGCGCGATTTGTAATCCATTACTTCACTCATGATTTGCTCCTTGTATCACGTTAGGGGTGAGGCGGGAGGCGTGAGGCGGGTTAGCTTTTTCGCCTCCCCCATTACCCCTCACTCCTCACCGCAATTCATTACTTGTGAGCCACGTCCAGCTTGTCGACGGTATCGAACTCGAACTTGATCTCTTTCCATGTTTCCATGGCGATCTTCAGTTCCGGGCTGCTGGCTGCCGCCTTGGTCAGGATATCCTTGCCTTCCTTCTCGATATCACGACCCTGGTTACGCGCTGCCACGCTGGCTTCCAGTGCCACGCGGTTGGCCGCTGCGCCAGCTGCGTTACCCCAGGGGTGACCCAGCGTACCGCCGCCGAACTGCAGCACCGAGTCGTCGCCGAAGATGCTCACCAGTGCGGGCATGTGCCACACGTGGATACCGCCGGAGGCGACCGGCATCACGCCCGGCATGGAGCCCCAGTCCTGATCGAAGAAGATGCCGCGTGAACGGTCTTCCTTGACGAACTCGTCGCGCATGATGTCGACCCAGCCCAGCGTCGCTTCACGGTCGCCTTCCAGCTTGCCCACCACGGTACCGGAGTGCAGGTGGTCGCCGCCGGACAGACGCAAACACTTGGTCAGCACGCGGAAGTGAATGCCGTGGTGCGGGTTGCGGTCCATCACTGCGTGCATGGCGCGGTGGATGTGCAGCAACATGCCGTTGTCACGGCACCAGTTGGCCAGGCCGGTGTTGGCGGTAAAGCCGCCGGTGAGGAAGTCGTGCATGATGATCGGTGCGCCGATTTCCTTGGCGAACTCGGCACGCTTGTACATCTCTTCCGGGGTCGGAGCGGTCACGTTCAGGTAGTGACCCTTGCGCTCGCCGGTTTCGCGCTGAGCTTTCATTGTGGCTTCATGCACGAACTCGAAACGATCGCGCCAACGCATGAAGGGCTGGCTGTTGACGTTCTCGTCGTCCTTGGTGAAGTCCAGGCCACCGCGCAGGCATTCGTAAACGGCACGACCATAGTTCTTGGCGGACAGACCCAGCTTGGGCTTGATGGTGCAGCCCAGCAGCGGACGGCCATACTTGTTCATCTTGTCGCGTTCGACCTGAATACCCTGGGGCGGTCCACCGCAGGTCTTGACGTAAGCGATCGGGAAGCGCACGTCTTCCAGACGCAGGGCGCGCAGGGCCTTGAAGCCGAACACGTTGCCCACCAGCGAGGTCAGCACGTTGACGATGGAACCCTCTTCGAACAGGTCGATCGGGTAAGCCACGAAAGCGTAGAAGCAGGTATCATCGCCAGGCACGTCTTCAATAGCGTATGCACGGCCCTTGTAGTAATCCAGATCGGTCAGCAGATCGGTCCACACCGTGGTCCAGGTACCGGTGGAAGATTCGGCAGCCACAGCAGCGGCGACTTCTTCACGAGGCACACCAGGCTGCGGGGTGATTTTGAAACAGGCAAGGATGTCGGTATCCAGTGGAGTATATTCCGGCGTCCAGTAGGTTTGCCGGTATTCTTTTACACCGGCGTTGTAGGTCTTGACTGCCATTGCAAGCTCCTTGATTTCAGGTTAAAACGTATGCTTTCCGGCATGGAAAGCTTGTGGCTCGTTAGAGCGTGGTGTAACTATAAACACGTTAGATCATAAATAATAATTGTATTTTTAAAGGTTAATCATAGATAATTATCTATGTTAACTTCTTCAAGGAAACGGCAATGAAACATGCCTCTTTGCGTCAGCTCAAGGTTTTCGAATCGGTCGCACGCAACCTCAGCTTCACCCGCGCCGCCGAAGAACTGCACCTGACCCAGCCGACCGTCTCCATCCAGCTCAAGCAGCTGAATGATATTGTCGGGTTGCCCTTGCTGGAACAGATCGGCAAGCGCATTCATTTGACCGATGCCGGGTGCGAACTGCTCAAGGTCTGCCACGACATTTTCGAGGGCTTGTCCCGCTTCGAGATGCTGGTGTCGGACATGAAGGGGGTGAAAGCGGGCAAGCTGCGCCTGGCGGTGATCACTACCGCCAAGTATTTCGTGCCGCGCCTGCTCGGGCCGTTCTGCCAGCGCTATCCCGGCATCGACGTGTCGCTCAAGGTGACCAACCGCGAGCGGGTGTTGCAGCGCATGGCCGACAACGAGGACGACCTGTACGTGCTCGGGCAACCGCCGGAACACATGGAGGTCGAGCTCGAACCCTTCCTGGAAAATCCGCTGGTGGTGCTGGCCGCGCGCAGCCACCCCCTGACGGCGGAGAAAAATATTCCGCTATCGCGTCTGGTGGAGGAGCCGTTCCTGATGCGCGAGGCGGGCTCCGGCACCCGCCTCGCCACCGAGCGTTTTTTCGGCGAGCGCGGGCTGAAACTCAAGGTCAGGATGGAACTCGGCAGCAACGAGGCGATCAAGCAGGCGGTGGCCGGCGGGCTGGGCATCGCCGTGCTGTCGGCGCACACCCTCGCGCTGGAGCGCAGCAGCGACGAGCTGGCCTTACTCGATGTCGAGGGCTTCCCGATCCGCCGCCACTGGTACGTGGCCTATCCCAAGGACAAGCAGCCGTCGGTGGTTGCGCTGGCCTTTCTCGACTTCCTGCGCGAGGAGAGCAAATACTTGGGCGAGCATTATTTGCAGGGGATTCCGGGCTTCCCCGCCCTGCCGCGCAAAAAGAGCAGAAAGGCTGGATAAGGAGCCCCTCGCGGTTTTTGTGGAAGCTTGGGGCCGGCGAAATCCATCAGATGGGTGCGGTTTTCTGGAGAGCCAAAAGAAACCGGTGGCAACTTGCTTGCCACCGGTATAAGACGCCGAGCTTAGTAATTACTTACTGATGCCCAGTGCCTTGGCTACGCCGGCACCGTATACCGGGTCGGCCTTGCTGCAGTTTTCGATATGGCGCAACTGGACTTCACGCGGAGCGCCGCCAACGGAGCGCGCGGTGTTCTCGAACAGCACCTGTTGCTGCGCCGGCGTCATCAGGCGGAACAGGGCGCGCGGCTGGGAATAGTAGTCGTCATCCTCGCGGTGATTCCAGTGATCGGCGGCGCCTTCCATGGACAGCGGCGGTTCGGAAAAATCGGGCTGCTCCTGCCACTGGCCGTAACTGTTCGGCTCGTAGCCTATGGTGCTGCCATGATTACCGTCAACCCGCATAGCGCCATCACGGTGATAGCTATGGAACGGGCAGCGTGGCGCATTCACCGGTATCTGGCCATGGTTTACCCCAAGACGGTAGCGTTGCGCATCGCCGTAGGAGAACAGCCGCGCCTGCAACATCTTGTCTGGTGAGAAGCTGATGCCGGGCACGACATTGGCGGGGTTGAAAGCGGCCTGTTCCACCTCGGCATGGTAATTTTCCGGGTTGCGGTTCAGTTCCAGAACGCCCACCTCGATCAGCGGATAATCCTTCTTTGGCCAGATTTTGGTGAGATCGAAGGGGTGATACGGCACCTTGGCGGCATCCTTTTCCGGCATGATTTGAACGTGCATGGTCCAGCGCGGATAGTCCTTGTTCTCGATCGCTTCGTACAGGTCGCGTTGGCTGCTCTCGCGGTCGTTGGCGATAATCTGCGCGGATTCCTCGTCGGTCAGGTTCTTGATGCCCTGCTGGGTGACGAAGTGAAACTTGACCCAATAGCGCTCGTTACTGGCGCTAATAAAACTGAAGGTATGGCTGCCGAAGCCGTGCATGTGGCGATATGAAGCGGGAATGCCGCGATCGCTCATCACGATGGTCACCTGATGCAGCGCTTCCGGCAGCAGGGTCCAGAAGTCCCAGTTGTTCTTGGCGCTGCGCATGTTGGTGCGAGGATCCCGCTTTACCGCGTGGTTGAGATCCGGGAATTTGAGTGGGTCGCGCAGAAAGAAGACCGGCGTATTGTTGCCCACCAGATCCCAGTTGCCCTCTTCAGTGTAGAACTTGACCGCAAAGCCGCGGATGTCACGCTCGGCGTCAGCCGCGCCACGTTCTCCGGCCACGGTGGAAAAACGCACAAAGAGGTCTGTTTTCTTGCCGACCTGGGAGAATATTTTGGCGCGGGTGTATTGGGTGATGTCGTGCGTTACCGTGAAACTGCCATAGGCTGCCGAACCCTTGGCGTGCATACGTCGCTCGGGGATCACCTCGCGATCGAAGTGGGCAAGCTTTTCCAGCAGCCAGACATCCTGGAGCAGCATGGGGCCACGGGGGCCGGCGGTCATCACATTCTGGTTGTCGGGTACGGGCGCGCCGCCGGCGGTGGTAAGTTTTTTCGTGCTCATGACTTATCTCCTTGGGTTGTTAAACAAGCTACGATGCTACGATGCTTAGTGTATGGAGCAATAGCAAACACCTCCAATTGTTTAAACCAATGCCGTTGATTATCATAGACTATCAATGGATGGCGAAAACAGGTTCAGCCGGCAACACTGGATTCCAGATACCCCAACCCGCGCTCAGCCCTCAGCCTGGCACAGACGGAGGAACTCGCCCACCTCCGTCACCCATAGCACGCCGTCCCCCGTCTGACCGGTATGGGCGTTGTGGTGAATGATACGCAGGATGTCGGGCACCATCTCGTCGGGCGCAACGATTTCGATGCGTACCTTTTTCGTGAAGTCGGTGAGTTCCTCCTTCAACGTGTCGTGCTGTTCCGCCCCCACGTGGGCGCTGCATCCTTCGACATGGGATATGCTCATGCCGGGAAAGCCGGACAGGTGACGGAAGGCGTCGCGGATTTTATGCAGCCGGGTCGGCCGCACGATGGCTTTGATCTCTTTCATGCATATCTCCTTGTTTCAGGCCTCGACAGGTTTTTCTTCAAACCATTTATACAGGGTGGGCAGCACCACCAGGGTGAGCAAGGTGGACGTAATCAGTCCGCCGATCACCACGATGGCGAGCGGACGCTGCACCTCCGACCCCGGCCCGCTGGCGAAGAGCATGGGGATCAGACCCAGCATCGCCACCGTTGCGGTCATCAGCACCGGGCGGAAGCGCTGCTTGCAGCCCTGCACCACGGCGGCGGCCTGGCTCATGCCCTCGTCGCGCAGACTGCGGATATAGGATACCAGCACCACGCCGTTCAGCACCGCAATCCCCCACAGGGCGATGAAGCCCACCGAGGCCGGCACCGACAGGTATTCGCCGGTGAGGAACAGGGCCACCACGCCGCCGATCGAGGCGAAGGGCAGCACCAGGATGATGAGGGCGGCGTAGCGCAGGGAGCCGAAGAGCAGGAACAGCAGGAAGAAAATCGCCGCGATGGTCACCGGCACGATGATGGTCAAATGGCCCATCGCCCGTTCCATGTTCTGGAACTGGCCGCCCCACTCCAGGTAATAACCCTCCGGCAGCTTGATCTTGCTGTCCACTGACTGCTGCAACTCGGCGACGAAACTGCCGAGGTCGCGGTCCTTCACGTTCACCCCCACCACGATGCGGCGCTTGGCCTTTTCACGGCTGATCTGGGCCGGTCCGTCCACGACGCGGATATTGGCCAGATTTTCCAGCGCCACCAGGGCGCCGTTGGGAGAGCTGACGAGCAGGCCGCGGATCGTCTCCACGTCGCCGCGGAATTTCTCCGGCAGGCGCACCACCGCGCCGAAGCGGCGCTCGCCCTCGTAGATCTCGGTGGCTGTCCGGCCGCCGATGGATGCCTCGATCACGTCGTGGATGTCCGACACGTTGAGGCCGTGGCGGGCGATGGCCTGGCGGTCGATCTCGATGGACAGATACTGCTGGCCGGTCACCCGCTCCACCTTCATATCCTGCGCCCCCTTGACGGCAGCGGCTACCTTGGCGATGGCGTCGGCCTTCTGCTTGAGGAGGTCCATGTCGTCGCCGAACAGCTTGATCGCCACATCGGAGCGCACCCCCGTGACCATCTCGTCCACCCGGTCGGAAATCGGCTGCGCCATGACAATCTGCACCCCCGGCAGGGTCATCAGTTTCTCCCTGATGCCGGCGGCGATGTCGTCCTGGGTCCAGCCCTTGGGCCACTCGCTGCGCGGCTTGAGGCTGACAATGGGGGTGGACTCGTTCTGCCCCTGCGAATCGGCAGGGCTTTCGCCGCGCCCGACGCCGGAGACGGCGGACTTCACCCCCGGCACCTGCATCACCAGGCGCATCGCTTCCATTTCCAGCTTGATGGATTCCTCCAGCGAGATGTTGGGCACGCGGTTGATGCCGGGCACGATCGAGCCTTCCTTCATCTCGGGAATGAAGGCCGTGCCGAGGAATGGCAGCAGCAGGATGGCGCCGACGAACACCCCGGCTGCGGCCAGGATGGTCTTCTTGCCGTTGGCCAGCGTCCAGTCGAGCAAACGCAGGTAGGGCTTCTTGGCCATGGCCACCAGGTGGGTGTCGTGCTCGTCCTTGCCCACCAGCAGGTAGGAGCACAGCACCGGAGTGAGAGTGAGCGCCAGGACCAGCGAGACGAACAGCGCGATGGCGATGGTGAAGGCGAGCGGGGCGAACATCTTGCCCTCCATGCCTTGCAGGGTCATCAGCGGCAGGAACACCAGGATGATGATGGAAACGCCGAAGATAACCGGCGTGCCCACTTCCGTCGCGGCATCCAGCACCACCCGTACCCGGCTTAGCCCCTTATCCTTGTTCTCGGCCAGACGCTGGAAGGTGTTCTCCACCACCACCACCGAGCCGTCCACGATCAGGCCGGTGGCGATGGCCAGGCCGCCCAGGGACATCAGGTTGGCGGACAGGCCGTAATGGTTCATCACCATGAAGGTGATAAGCGGCGTCAATATCAGGGACGCGACCACCACCAGGGACGAACGCACGTCGCCGAGGAACAGGAACAGCACAATGATCACCAGCACCACGCCCTCGATCAGCACCTTCACCACGGTGTCGAGCGCGGCATCAACCAGCTCGCTGCGGTCATAATAGGGGGCGATCTTGAGGCCGTCGGGGAGCATGCCCTTGTCGTTGATCTCCGCAACCCGTTCCTTGATGCGCGACACCACCTCCTTGGCGTTGCCGGCACGGATCATCATGACGATGCCGCCCACCGATTCGGTGACGCCGTTCTTCAGCAGCGCGCCGTAGCGCACCTCGTGGCCGATGGTGACTTCGGCCACGTCGCGCACCAGCACCGGCACCCCGTCCTGCTCCTTGAGCACGATGCTGCGGATGTCGTCGAGATCCTTGACCAGGCCGATGCCGCGGATCAGGTACTGCTCGGCATAGTGGGGCAGCACGCCGCCGCCGGAGTTGGCGTTGTTGCGGGCCAGCGCCTGGTAGACGTCCTGCAGCGTGACCTTGTAGTGGCGCATGCGGTCGGGGTTGACCAGCGCCTGGTACTGCTTGACGTAGCCGCCCTGGGAATTGATCTCCGCCACGCCGGGGATGCCGCGCAGCAGCGGGCGCACCACCCAGTCCTGGGCGATGCGGCGCTTGGTGAGTTCTTCCTGGCTGAGCGCCCGCTCGCCATCGTCGGGCCGCTCCAGGGTGTACTGGTACACCTCGCCCAGCCCGGTGGAGAGCGGCCCCAGCGTCGGCGCCACCCCCTGCGGCATGCGCCCGGCCACCTCGATCAGGCGCTCCATCACCAGCTGGCGCGCAAAATAGACATCGGTGGCGTCGGTGAACACCAGGGTGATCAGCGACAGGCCCGGCTTGTTCAGCGAGCGCATTTCCTCCAGCCCCGGCAGGCCGGTCATGGCCATTTCCAGCGGCACGGTGACAAAGCGTTCGACTTCCTCGGGCGAGCGACCGCGGGCCTCGGTGGCGATCTGCACCTGGACGTTGGTGACATCCGGGAATGCGTCCACCGACAGCTTGCGCGTCGCGTCCAGCCCGAACGCCACCAGGCATACCGCCACCACGGCCAGCACCAGGCGCTGCTTGAGCGCCGCGCGTATTAGGGATTCCAGCATGTTGTTTCCGTTTCTATCTGAAAAGCGATTAACCGCAAAGGCGCAAAGGCGCAAAGGAAAGCCCTGAGAGTGTCGAAACTCATCCGGCTTCCATAGGTATATTCAACCGGTTTCATACTTTGGTTTTCTCTGCGCCTTTGCGCCTCTGCGGTAAAGCTTTTGAATTGAATAAAACTGCGGTTAGCCTTCCAGTTCCTTGCGCTTGCGCTCGTTGTTGAGGTGGAACGCGCCCTCGGTGACGACGCGTTCGCCGCCTTTCAGCCCCGCCTGCACAGGGACGTATCCGTTGCTTTCCTGGCCCAATGTAACGGGACGCAACTGGAAGCGTTTATCATCCAGCTGGACGAAGACATGATCCTTGTTGTCCTCGCGCACCACGGCAGCGGCCGGAACCAGCAGGCGGCGCTGCGGGGTACCCCGGATCAGCATGGAGGCGAGCATTTCCGGCTTGAGCGTGCGCTCGGGATTTTCTACGTCCATGCGCACCGTTACCGTGCGTCTATCCGGATTGACGGTATCGGCGACGAAAATCAGCCGGCCTTCGATACGTTTTCCGTTCAATGCCGGAATCTCGGCCTGCGCTGCTTCGCCCTTCTTCACCAGAGCAGCCTGCTGTTCGGGCACCTCGGCCACCAGCCAGACATGCGACAGGTCGGCCACGGTAAAGAGTGCATCCGCCGGCTGCACCACCTGGCCGGGTGTCACTTTGCGCTCAATGACCACTCCATCCAGCGTTGCAGTGATCGAGGACAGGGAATGCACGGTGCGGCTGGAGGCGAGCTTCTGGATCGCGCTCTCGGTCATGCCCAGCACGCTGAGCTGGCCGTGTGACGCCTGCATTTCGGCTTGGGCCTGGACTAGCTCGCTTTCACGCTTCTGCAGCTCGGCAGAGCCGATTACATCGGAAGCGAACAGCAGCTTGGCGCGATCCACGGCGCGGCGCTGCAATTCCGCCTGGGACAGCGCCTTGAGGTAGGCCAGTTGGGCGGCGGACAGCTCGGTGCTATGAAGCGTGGCGAGCAGCTCTCCGCGCTTCACCCGCTGGCCGAGGGTGGCATGAATCTGGGTAACGCGCCCGGTCACGGCGGCACCGATGCGCGCCACCCGCTGCTCGTCGACTTCGATACGAGCCGGCACACGCAGTGTCTCGATTGCCTCGCCCTCGCCGGCTGGGGCGATTTTCAGGCGCTGGAGAAAGTCAGCCTGCACCGTCACCAGTGTAGGGTCGATGGGCGTTGCTGCGGCAGGAGGTGTTTCCTTGCCCTTGCATCCGCTCAACGCAGCGGCTAACAACATGGCAATAAGGATGGGGGACAACGGGCGCTTCATAATGATTCTCCTGTAATGGGGGTGGCACGCAGCCGCTCGATCTCGATCAACGCGGCCTGCAGTTCATAGCGGGCGTTGAGGAAGTCCACACGGGTCGTGCGCAGCACGCGCTGGGCGTCGAGGTAATCGAGAATGCCGCGCTCGCCGAAGCGGTAGGCCGCCTCAGCCACCTTCATGGCGTTTTCCGCTTCCTTCATCAGGCCGGATTCGAATGTCTGCACCTGGCGTTTGGCAATCTGGTAGCGGCTGTAAGCCTGATCCAGCTCCGCCAGCAAGCCAAGATGGATCTGCCGCGCTTCCGCCTCAGCCCGGTGCATAGCGGCAACGGCCTCGCCGATCGGACCCTCGCGGCGGTTCCACAGCGGCAGCGGCAGAACCACACCGACGCGCCACTGGTTCATGTCCGGATCGCGCTCGGTGCTTAACTTGATGGTGGGCTGGGGCAGGCGAGAGGCGCGTTCCTGCTCCACTCGCGCCTGGGCGCGGCGCGTCTCGGCCTCGGCCACCTTGAGCAGTGGCTGACGCGCCAGCAAATCCCGGCGCAGCTCATCCAGCTCCGGCAGGTCGGCCGCCAGCGGCGCCTCCGGAGCCACCTCGAAGTTTTCCGCCAGCGGTACGCCTATCAGTGCCCGCAGCCAGTCACGGGCCTGGGTCACGCGCAGCTCGGCACTTCTGGCGGCGCTTTCCGCGGCCAGCGCCTCGGCTTCCGACTTCACCAGCTCGTAGCGCGGGGACTCGCCGACTTCCACCTTGATTTTCACCCGATTGCGGATTTGCAGGAGCAGGGCGTGGTTTTCCGCGGCAAGGAGAGCCTCCTCCTGGCGGCGCAGCACGTCGAAGAAAGCCTGCTTCACTACACTGTGCTGGTTGAGTTGCGCATCCCCCAGTGCCGCCGCGCCGGAGACGATACCGGCTTCCGCGCCCTGCCGCCGTGCGGCGCGCAGGGAAGGCAGTTCGAATTGCTGGGACAATCCCAGCAATTCGTTGCGCCCGCTCGTACCGCCAATCTGGCGCGGACGCGAGACACCCGAGGTAAGCTCTATCTCGGGATTGGGATAGGCCAGCGCCGTGTTCAGGGCCGCCTGCGCGCCGCGTTCCTGGGCTTTTGCCGCGGCCAGCGCCGGGCTGTACTCCGCGGCGAGGCGCAAGGCTTCGTTCAGGGTGAGCGGCGCCGCATTGGCCGTGGGTGCGGCAATCACGGCAAGCACCAGCAACCAGTAGCGGGCTGGCGATAGAATCCGTCGAATAACGTGTGATGTCATGTTCAAATTTACTCAGGTTAAAGGCAACACCTCCCCTACGGCTGAAAACAGCCGCAAGGCAGTACAGGTTTCAGGGTTGGTAAGGGTAGAGCTACCGCATGGGTCGCTGGGGTGGCATGTATTCGTTAAGGTGCCTGAGCATCGCGATGCGCTCTTCCAGCGGCGGATGGGTCATGAACAGGCGCTTCAAGCCAGAACTCACCCTGCCGGAAATGCCGAAGGCGGCCATCTTCTCCGGCAACGGCGCGGGCTCGTGCTGGGCCTTGAGGCGCTCCAGCGCGGCGATCATGGCCCCCTTTCCGGCCAGTGCCGCGCCGCCCGAGTCGGCGATGAACTCGCGCCGGCGCGAGAACCACATGACGATGATCGAGGCGAGGATGCCCAGCACCATCTCGGCGATGATCATGGTGACGAAGAACGCCGGGCCGGTTCCCCGCTCGGTCTTGAAC
>NZ_DATKTK010000060.1:0-3603 GCF_035531155.1 Sulfuricella sp.
GTCGAGGCCTTCGACAAGAAGTACGGTTACAAACCGCAATGGGGAGCCGAAAATGCCTACATGGAATTCGCCCTGTGGGCTGAGGCCGTAGAGAACGCCGGCACCTTCTATCCGCCTGACGTGATCAAGTCCTATGAGGCAGGCCGCAAGATTAATTCGCTCGTCGGCGAAGTGTCCTGGCGTGCGGCAGATCACCAGTTGATCCGACCGGTGTTCATCGTCAAGGGCAAGAAGGCCTCGGAGATGAAGAACAAGGAAGATTACTGGGAAGTCCTGGAAACCGTCCCCGGACTTCCGCTGATGCAGAAGCCCGACGAATTCGGTTGCAATCTCGGTTCATACACCTAAGCTGTAGCAACACGAACTGGCATCGCGGACGGCAATGGCCGCCTGCGATGCCAATTGTGCGACTGCCTGGGCGCGCATAACTAAAAAACAATTACGATGCTTAACTGGACTTTATTTTTCTCGCAACTTTTCAACGGCCTGGTGCTAGGCGCATTGCTCGCACTTATCAGCTCCGGCCTCACGATTATATATGGCACGCTAGGCGTCCTGAACCTGGCGCATGGCGCGATGTTCATGCTCGGCGGTTATGCCGGCTACGTCGCATATCATGCTTCCGGCTCTTTCATGCTCGCAGTGATCACCGCGACGCTGTTCATGCTGGTGTTTGGCGTGCTCCTGGAACGGCTCATCATCCGCCATTTTTATGACCGCCCGGACGAGGACCAGCTGTTGGTCACATTCGGCCTCGGCATCTGCATCGTTGAAACCGTGCGCTACTTCTTTTCGAGCATGACCAAAACCGTTTCTCCCCCTTCCCTGTTTTCCGGCATCACCTCTCTTGGCGGCGTGATGTTCCCGACTTATCGCCTGGCCCTCATCGGCATTGTGGCGGTTGCGCTGCTTGCGTTGTATTTGATCCTCTACCGGACCCGGCTCGGCCTGATTGTGCGCGCGGGAATCGAAGATTCCGTGATGGTGGACTCCCTCGGCATTAATGTGTATCGCGTATTCATGGTTGTGTTCGGTATCGGCTCGATGGCCGCCGGATTTGCCGGCATTGTAAATGCGCCGGTGGTCTCGCTCACGCCCGGCATGGGCGAGACGATCCTGGTGCAGACCTTTGTTGTGGTGGTAATTGGCGGGGTCGGATCGTTTCCCGGCGCAGTGCTCGGCGGCTTGATCGCAGGGGAAATAATCAGCATGACTTCGATGATCGATCCCGCCTACTCATACATCATGTTGTTCGCGGCCATGACGCTGGTATTGGTGTTTAGACCGCATGGCCTGCTCGGCAAGAAAGGTCGCGAATGAATTTGGGGAAATTTTTCATGCAACGCCGCTATTTGATTGAGATTCTGACGGCGATCTGCCTGATTGCAGCACCTTTTGTTCTGCCTCATTTCAATGCCGCGCCCAACACCGTCAACCGAATTCTGGTCTGGGGCCTGTTCGGCATCGGTTTCGACATACTGTTTGGCTATACCGGCTTGCTGTCATTCGGTCAGTCGGCCTTTTACGGAACCGGCGGATTCGTCGCCGCCTACCTGCTCACCCAGGCGGGCTTCCCCTACGTCGTGTTGGCACTGATCATCGGCATGGTGGCCGCCGCCGTTGTCGGCTACCTGATCGGACTGCTCGCATTGCGCAGCACCGGCATCTACTTCGCCATGATCACGGTTGCCATCGCGGAGATATTTTTCTTCGTCGAGTTCAATCCCCTGTCGGCTTGGACTGGCGGCGAGAATGGGTTGCCCGGTGTGCCGTCGCCGACCCTCAACCTCGGCTTCAAAGTCATCCATTTCAGCTTCGGTTGGTCGCTCTATCCATTTCTTGCCTTCATCTACTTCATCGGCATCGTGATCGCGCTGCGCATCGTGCGCTCACCGGTCGGTGCCATTCTTACTGCCATACGTGAAAACCCGCTGCGCGCGGCCGCCGTCGGCCATAATGTTCAGGGCTACAAACTTACCGCGTTTGTTGTTGCCGCTGCCTACGCCGGGCTGGCTGGCGGTCTGCTTGGCGTAATGCAGGCCTTCATGCCGCCGGACGCATTCATGTTCGACACATCCGGACAACTCGTGATGCAGACCGCCATCGGCGGCCGCGCTACACTGTTCGGTCCGCTGGTTGGCGCGGCAGTGTGGTTGTTTCTGCAAGACTTCCTGCAATCGACACTGGGGCTGGGCGCGACGTGGAAGCTGGTGCTGGGTGTGGTGTTCGTGCTGCTGGTGGTTTTCCTGCGCCAGGGCATCATCGGTGGGATCAAGGACCTTTTTGAATTTGTCATGAGCAGGGTAGCGGGACAGGCCAAACTACCCACAGCAAACAGCGGCGTGGCCACCGAAAGCCAACAAACGACAGCGGCAACCAATGCCCCCCATAAATCCATCCCGATGCGGCCGCACCATCCTGTGCCCGACAACTTTAGCGGGCCGATCCTGCAGGTTACCGGCCTTACCAAACATTACGGCGGCGTGCTCGCCAACACGGACATTGATTTCTCGGTGAACCAGGGCGAGTTGCGCGGCATCATCGGCCCGAACGGCGCCGGCAAGTCGACCTTTTTCAAGATGCTGACCTGCGAAGTGACGCCCTCTTCGGGCAAGATATTGTTCGAAGGCCGGGACATTACCGGCATGGGTGTCACCGAGGTCTGTCAACTCGGCTTGACCAAGAGCTACCAGGTCAACCAGCTGTTCAACAGCTTGACGGTGCGCCAGAATCTGGTCGTCTCTGCGCTGGCCGAATTGCGCGGCAAATTCAGGCTGGACATGCTGTCCAGCTTGTCGAATGTTCCCGGACTGGACGAGCATGTTCAACATACCCTTGAACTGGTCAATCTTACCGGGCGCGCCGACACCGCAGTATCGGAACTCGCCTATGGCGAGAAGCGCCGCCTGGAAGTGGGACTTGCCCTCGCCTCCTCACCCTCGCTGTTGCTGCTTGACGAGCCGCTCGCGGGCATGAGCCCGCAGGAACGTGGCGAAACGGTCAAGCTGCTCAAGTCGATCAGCCAGGGCCGCACCATGATCATCATCGATCACGACATGGACGCGCTGTTCGAACTGGCCGAGCGCATTACGGTACTGCAGGAAGGGCGTGTGCTGGTCGAAGGCACCCCCGATGAAATCAAGGGTAACGCCAAGGTACAGGAAGCATATCTTGGCGGGGTCGTGCACGAGGAGATCAAACCATGAGCCTGCTGGAAGTCGCAGGGCTGCACAGTTATTACGGTGACTCCCACATTCTTTTCGATGTCTCGCTACGCGTGGAAAAGAACGAAGTGGTCGCACTGCTCGGACGCAATGGGGCCGGCAAGAGCACAACCCTGAAAAGTCTGATGGGCGTGGTGACACCGCGCGCGGGTTCGATAAAACTCGAAGGCGTCGAGCTGGTCGGCAAGAAAAGCCACACCATCGCGCAAGCGGGCATGCAGCTTGTGCACGAAGACCGCCGCATTTTCGGCAGCCTCAATGTCGAGGAAAATCTGACGCTCGCCGCACTCACGGCGCCGAACAAATGGCCGCTCGACCGCATCTACGAAATGTTCCCGCGGCTGAAGCAGCGGCGCGGCAGCAGCGGCACCGACTTGTC
>NZ_DATKTK010000061.1:0-5689 GCF_035531155.1 Sulfuricella sp.
AACCGGCAGTCGATCTGAAAAAGCCCTGTGAATGCAGGGCTTTTTCCGTTTTTTGCGCGGTATAATCGAAAATGTTGAAATGAGTGGGTTGCGATGGATGCCCTGAATGAATCAATAGACGCCGAAATGATGCGCGAAGCCCTGATCCTTGCCCGTCAGGCGTGGGATGCGGGCGAGGTGCCGGTTGGCGCGGTAGTGGTCAAGGATGGCGGGATCGTCGGGCGCGGCTTCAACGCGCCGATTTCCCGCCACGACCCGACTGCCCACGCCGAAGTCATGGCCTTGCGCGATGCGGCGCGGAATCTGGGCAATTACCGCCTGGTCGGCTGCTCCCTCTATGTGACGCTTGAGCCTTGTGTCATGTGCTTGGGAGCGATTTTTCATGCCCGCATCGCGCGCGTGGTGTTCGGCGCATCCGACCAGAAAACCGGCGCTTGCGGCAGCATCATCGACCTTTCCGCCGAGGCGCGGCTGAACCATCATGCCGAAGTGACGGGCGGCATTCTGGCCGACGAGTGCGGCGGGATGTTAAGCGATTTTTTTGCGCAACGGCGCGGGAAAGGAAACAGCGGTGCGAATTAGGATAGTCGTTGCCGATCAGACCCTCGAGCTGCTAGATGAGCAGGACGCGCCGATCAGGCGTTATGTCATCTCAACTGCGCTGAATGGCGTCGGCGAGGAGAGCGGCAGCTATTGCACGCCGCGCGGTTCGCACATCGTTCGCGCCAAGATCGGTGCAGGCCAGCCAGCTAATAGCGTGTTTGTGAAACGCCGCCCCACCGGGGAGATTTATACGCCGGAACTGGGCGCGCAGTTTCCCGACCGCGATTGGATACTGACGCGCATCCTCTGGCTTTCCGGTTGCGAGCCGGGCAGGAACCGGCTTGGCAGCGTCGATACCATGCGCCGCTACGTCTATATTCATGGCACACCGGATGGCGTGGAACTGGGCAAGCCGGGCTCGAAAGGCTGCGTACGGATGAGAAATGGCGACATCATGGATTTGTTCGAGCTGGTGGTGGCTGGTGTGCCGGTGGAGATACTGGAAAGTGCGGAGGAGTCATCGGCGATCAGGAACCGGGTTTGACTGCAAGGGCTTTGTGAGAGGCATTTTTTTAAAAAATTGTGTTGATTGGCAAATAGGTTAATGTAGAGACGCCGGAAAATCAAAGTGCTTGCGGATCAATCAATTACAAGAGCATAATTGGCGCTATAAATATTAATTGTCATATGGACGCCAGCGTCAGTATATTAATTGTTCAGTGAGGAAAACGAAATTACAGTGCCAGCCTGCCCAAAATCCCTCCCGGACGGTATGAGCAGTATTGTGCGGGAGTTGGGCCGCATGTGGGCGCATAGTGATCTGTGCCCATGCATAGAGCCACAAATTGAGCATTCATGGTCTCGTCTGCTAGACGAATGGGTCGCCGATAAGAACCTACCGTTATTAGTTAGGAAGAGTTCGCTGGTCAGGGGTTCGGAAGTGATCCACGCAACAGGTAGAAAAATAGTCCCTTGCGACAACGCTCCGGCTCAGTGGTCATGCAATCTTGCGGTACAGGGATTGGTGCCTACCCTTGCCGAGATCAAAGCATGGTTTCTGGATGACGCTATACCCGTGTCGTTTGCCCACAAAGCGAAAGAAAAGGAACGGCGGAAATACCATTGCACACTTGGAAAATTCAGCGTGAACAAAGCAGGGTGGAAGTTGTGCCACATCAAACCTGTCGGCTTAAATTCGCGCACTCCGTTAAACGATGTCGGAATTTCTGAGCTACGGCGGGCATTCGTCGATTTGCTTAGCCCCACAAACTATTTCTTGCTGCCTATCCAGTGGGGTGGCCTCGGCGAGGCGCAGGAATTTATCGAGGGTTACGCCAGCAACAAAACACCGAACAAACCATTTGAGCCCGACCTTCGGGTCGTTGCGCGCCCCTTGGCGGCTCAAGGGTAGCGTTGCGATGGACCTCTTAATGCGGCGTACCTTCGGCGGCAATGGGGTGAGTGTCTGTAAAGGGTCTATTCTGTTGAAAAACTCTTTTTCTGAGGGGCGCTGAAAATATGCCAAATGCTGTTACACCTAAAGAACGCCATACATCCCCCGAATTGCAGGAGAATTGGGCACCCTACAATGGACGATCATGCTCCGCATGGTACCGGGTATATTCTTTGAGAGAAAATCGGCCTAACCGCCTAGAATTTTTTTAAGGCACCCGAAAAAAGAGTTTTTCAACAGAATAGGTCGATTTGTGTCGCTCGGCGCAAAATTAAATCAACCGCGCATTACGGATACCCTTTTGTATGAACACTTCCACCACTAAAACCCTCCTTGCCGGTGATATCGGCGGCACCAAGACGTTGCTGCGGCTATCGGAAGAGGGGCGCGTACTTACCGAGCGGCGCTTTGAAAGTGCTGCTTATGCAGGCCTGGAGCCGATCATCGCCGAGTTCTTGCGCGACTGTCCGTCGCATTCGATAGCGAGCGCCTGCTTCGGCGTGGCCGGGCCGGTGGACGGTGGACAGGCTAACATCACCAACCTGCCATGGCGTATTGATGCGGCGGCAATCGCGGCGGAGTTCGGTATTACCCAAGTCCAGTTGATTAACGATTTTCAGGCGGTGGCCTATGGCATTGAGGCGCTGGGCGCTGATGATCTACTTACCCTGCAAGCCGGAGTGCCGTTGGAGCGCGGCGTGCGAGCGGTGATCGGCGCAGGCACCGGCCTTGGCGAGGGCTTCATGGTTTGGCAAGGCGACCATTATGAAGCGCTGCCTTCCGAGGGCAGCCACGCTGACTTTGCGCCTGCGGACATGTGGCAAGCTGAACTGTTGCGCTATCTTGCCGCGCGCTTCGGCCATGTGTCCTACGAGCGGCTGGCATCCGGTCCCGGCTTGGCGAATATTTTCAATTTTTTGTGCGACAGTGAAGAGGGGCGCGCCTCTCAGGAATTATTGGCAGCGATCAGGGAGGGCGACCCATCGGCGGCGATCTCGCGATTCGCACTGGCGGGGAATGACCGACTTGCGGCAGAGGCGCTCGATCTGTTCATCCGCATCTACGGTGCAGAGGCGGGCAATCTCGCGCTCAAGGTGCTGGCGCGCGGCGGGGTTTATGTGGCGGGCGGCATCGCGCCGCAGATCATCGAGAAACTGAAGGATGGACGTTTTCTGAAAGCATTTGCCGACAAGGGGCGCTATGCTGAGCTGCTGGCGACGATCCCGGTTCATGTGGTGCTTAACCCGAATGTCGGGCTGATGGGGGCAGAGCGTGTGGCGGGTAGACTTTAGAACCGAGGTTAGATGCTTGGTCTCAGCCGCCGGTCAGTGACATGAAACGTATGACCTGATCGGGGCTCTCGTTGAAGTTGTGGCGATGGGGCTTGAGTTCGATGGCGGCGCGTATCGCTTGTTCCAGATCCAGATCCGAAGCGCCGGCGCGCAACAGGGGGCGCAGTTGCAGGCTCTCGTTTTGGCCCAGGCACATGAACAGCGTGCCGTCGACCGACAGGCGTACACGGTTGCAGGTATCGCAGAAGTGTTGCGACATCGGCGTGATGAAGCCGACGGTGAAAGCGCCGTCCGTCGATCTCAGGTAACGCGCCGGGCCGCCGCCAGCCATGACGCCGTCGATCAGGCCGAAGCGTTTTTGCAAGCGCTCCTTGACGGGTTGCAGGTCGAGATATTGCGCGTTTCTGCCGGTGTCGCCCATCGGCATCGCTTCGATCATGCGCAGGGTGAAATCATGCTGGATGCAGAATTCCACCATGTCGTCGATTTCGTCGTCGTTCACGCCGGCCATGACTACCATGTTGATCTTGACCGGGGCGAAGCCGGCTTTTTTTGCGGCCATCAGGCCGGCAATTACCTGATCGAGGCAGTCGCGCCGCACGATCTGGCTGAAGCGTTCCGGCTGAAGGGAATCCAGACTGATATTAAGCCGTGAAACGCCCGCTTGCTTGAGTTCAACGGCATGTTTGGCGAGTTGGGTGGCGTTGGTGCTGAGCGACAGATCCTTGATGCCTTCCAAGGCGTTCAGTTTGTGTACTAGTTGTGGCAGGTTGCGGCGTAGCAACGGTTCGCCGCCGGTCATCCGCACCTTGCTGACGCCCATTCGGGCAAAAGCGCCGACGACGCGCTCGATTTCGTCGAAGCTGAGCCATTGGCCAGGTTCTTCAAAATCGTTGAACCCTTCCGGGATGCAATAAGTGCATCGCAGGTCGCAGCGGTCGGTGACGGACAGGCGGAGGTACTCGACGCGTCTGCCGAAACGATCCTGCAAGGTGGGTTCGTGGTTCATAACAGTTTTCTGAGATTACAAAATGGGTTTATAGCGCTATGCTCATTCATTTGAAGTAGCGGCGCAATAGGTGATTGGTAGTAGTCCCTTGGAACTATTTCTGGGTACAGGTGAAAACGCGATTCATGGATGCAATAAATAATTCTTGTTTTTCAACGGACTGTCGGCAATGCTCAAGGTTGGCGGAATTTCTCGATCAAGTCCGGTGCAGCAACCCCGATTATTTTGCCAGACCGGTGCCGCCTTTTGGTGCTGATGAGCCGCGTCTGCTGATCGTCGGTCTGGCACCGGGCATGCATGGCGCTAACCGCACCGGCAGGCCGTTTACCGGCGATTTTGCGGGCATTCTGCTGTATCGGACGCTGCACAAGTATGGCTTCGCCAGTGCGCCGGAGTCTGTGAGCGCGACGGACGGTTTGCAATTGATCGACTGCCGCATCACTAATGCGGTCAAATGTCTGCCGCCGCAAAACAAGCCGGAGCCGGCTGAAATCCGGCAGTGCAACGCCTATCTGGCTAACGAGATTGCTAGCCTCGACAATCAAACCGCCATTCTGGCGCTGGGCACGATTGCCCATCAATCGGTGTTGCGCGCACTGGGGCTCAAGCTCAAGGATTCTCCATTCGGCCACGGTGCTGTGCATGCGCTCCCCGGAGGAATGAGCCTGTACGACAGCTACCATTGCAGCCGTTATAATACTCAGACCAAGCGCCTGACCGTGGAAATGTTCGAGGCCGTATTCGCCGAAATTCGCAATAACCTGCCAGGGAGATAACATGCCTTACGTCAATATCCGCATCGCCGGCACTCTTACGCGCGAGCAAAAACAGAAAATTGCCGAGGAAGTCACCGACACCCTCGAACGGATCGCCAACAAACCCAAATCCTATACCTACATCGCTTTCGACGAGATGCCCTACGAGAACTGGGCGATCGCAGGCGAACTGCTGGATGGTCATTGAGCCTGCAAAAGCCATTTAACCGGGAAGGCGGCAGGGAGTTCGACAGGCCGGACGGCTTTGCCTGGCGCGCCTTTGCGGAGAGAACAAGCGGTGGATGTTAAGGAATTTCTTGCCGGCCTGCCCCATCTTCCGGGGGTGTACCGCATGGTCAATGCGGACGGTGAGGTCATTTACGTCGGCAAGGCGCGCGACCTCAAAAAGCGGGTTTCCTCGTATTTCCAGAAAACGGCGCTAGCGCCGCGCACCGGTCTGATGGTGTCGCAGATCGACCGGATCGAAACCACCGTCACGCGCACCGAGGCCGAGGCGCTGCTGCTGGAGAACAACCTGATCAAGGCGCTGGCGCCGCGCTACAACGTCCTGTTCCGCGACGACAAGTCCTATCCCTATATCATGCTCTCCGGCCATAGTTTCCCGCGCCTGGGGCTT
>NZ_DATKTK010000062.1:0-50026 GCF_035531155.1 Sulfuricella sp.
GAAATGGTGATGCCTGGCGACAACGTCTCGATCACGGTCGCGCTGATCCAGCCGATCGCGATGGAAGAAGGTCTGCGCTTCGCGATTCGCGAAGGCGGCCGTACCGTCGGCGCCGGCGTCGTGGCAAAGGTTATCGAGTAATTAAACCAGCCGCGGACCTTGGTCCGTTGCACCGCTCTTTGGATAAAACATGCAAAGTCAAAAAATTCGTATCCGCCTGAAGGCGTTTGATTATCGTCTGATCGATCAGTCTGCGCTGGAAATTGTGGAAACCGCAAAACGCACTGGTGCCGTGGTTAAAGGCCCCGTTCCTTTGCCCACCCGTATCGAGCGTTTTGATATTCTGCGTTCGCCGCATGTCAACAAGACCTCGCGTGACCAATTGGAAATCCGCACTCACCTGCGTCTGATGGACATTATCGACCCTACCGACAAAACGGTAGACGCACTGATGAAGCTGGATCTGCCAGCTGGAGTGGATGTAGAAATCAAGCTGTAATTCGGAATAGTAACCAGAAGAGCAGGTAAAATTGATGCGGTTAAACAAACGGTGTATACTTCACCGTTTTTTTAACCGTGCTTTTCTGCACCAAATGGCACCCCCCGACTTTCAATGCGCTAAAGCGCATGAGAGATCGTTTGCTGTTAAAACCGCCGGTCAATCGTAACCGGCCTTGTAAGAAGGATAATTGTGATGAGCTTAGGACTTGTCGGTCGCAAGATTGGCATGACCCGCGTGTTTACCGAGGACGGAACTTCCGTGCCGGTGACCGTTGTGGACGTGTCCAACAATCGCGTGACCCAGATTAAAACTCCCGCAACAGATGGTTATACCGCTGTTCAAGTCGCATTCGGCACACGCCGCAAGAGCCGGGTAACTCAACCTCTGGCTGGGCATTATGCCAAAGCAGGTGTTGCGGCTGGCCGTGTTCTCAAAGAATTCACGGTGACCGGCGAAGATGCTGCCAAGGTGAGTTTGGGCGGCGCTGTGGGTATTGACCTGTTCCAGGTCGGTCAAATGGTGGATGTAACCGGTACCACACAAGGTAAAGGGTTCACTGGCGCGATCAAGCGTCACCACTTCAGCTCGAATCGTGCCACTCACGGTAACTCGCGTTCCCATAATAGCCCAGGGTCGATTGGTCAGAACCAGGATCCCGGTCGTGTGTTCCCCGGCAAGCGGATGGCAGGCCACTATGGCGCCGTGAAGCGTACTACGCAAAACCTTGAAATCGTCCGTGTCGATACCGAGCGCCAGCTGCTTCTGATCAAGGGTGCGGTTCCCGGCTCCAAGGGTGGCGATCTGATCGTACGCCCGAGCGTAAAGGCAGGTGCATAATGGAATTGAAACTAATCAATGACCAAGGACAATCGACCGCCAGCGTCACCGCTTCGGATGATTTGTTCGGCCGCGAATTCAACGAAGCGCTGGTTCACCAGGTTGTAACCGCCTACATGGCTAACGCCCGCAGCGGTAACCGCGCCCAAAAAGACCGTAGTGAAGTCTCCCATAGCACCAAAAAGCCATGGCGTCAAAAGGGTACCGGCCGTGCACGTGCGGGTATGGCCTCCAGTCCTTTGTGGCGTGGCGGCGGTCAGATTTTCCCGAACAGACCTGATGAGAACTTCAGCCAGAAGGTCAACAAGAAGATGTTCCGTGCCGGCATCAGCTCGATTCTTTCCGAGCTGGCCCGACTGGGTCGGCTCTCGGTGGTGGAGAGCTTCTCCGTCGATACGCCGAAGACCAAGGCATTGGCTCAAAAGATCAAGAGCATGGGGATGGACAAGGTGCTGATCATCACCGACGAGATGGATGAAAATCTTTACCTGTCGGCCCGGAATTTGCCTCATGTGCTGGTGCTGGAGGCGCATCGCGCTGATCCGGTGAGCATGGTGCACTACCCGAATGTGTTGATGACCCGCAGTGCGGTGAAAAAATTTGAGGAGATGTACGCATGAACGCGCCCAAATTTAATCAGGAACGCCTGATGCAGGTCATTCTGGCTCCCCAGATCTCCGAGAAGAGCACCATGATTGCGGACAAGCATGAGCAAGTGGCTTTCCGTGTGGTGACGAACGCCACCAAGCCGGAAATCAAGGCTGCAGTGGAGTTGCTGTTCAAGGTGGAAGTGGACAGTGTCCAAGTGATGAACGTCAAGGGCAAGGTTAAGCGGTTTGGTAAAATTTCAGGCCGTCGCAAGGACTGGAAAAAGGCATACGTCGCCCTGAAGCCTGGCCAAGAAATCAATTTCGCAGCGGGCGAGTAGGAGAGCAACGATGGCAATTATCAAAGTTAAACCGACATCCGCGGGCCGGCGCGCTGTAGTAAAAATCGTCACGCCGGAACTGCACAAGGGTAAGCCTCACGCACCGTTGCTGGAAAGCCAGTCGCGCAATGCGGGCCGTAACCATCATGGCCGCATTACCGTTCGGCATCAGGGTGGCGGACACAAGCAGCACTACCGTGTGGTTGATTTCAAACGCGACAAGGATGGTATTCCGGCTAAAGTCGAACGGCTGGAGTATGATCCAAACCGCAGCGCGCATCTGGCACTGCTGTGCTACGCCGACGGTGAGCGTCGTTATATTATTGCGGCCAAAGGTGTGGGCGTGGGCACGCAGGTGGTGAGCGGTTCGGATTCTCCGATCAAGCCGGGCAACACGCTGCCCCTGCGTAACATTCCGGTGGGTACCATCATTCACTGTATCGAAATGCAGCCCGGCAAGGGTGCTCAGATGGCCCGCTCTGCCGGCGCTTCCGTGCAGCTGATGGCCCGTGAGGGAGCTTACGCCCAGGTGCGTTTACGCTCCGGTGAGGTGCGCAAAGTGCACGTGGATTGCAAGGCGACCATTGGTGAAGTCGGCAATTCCGAGCATAACCTGCGTTCCATCGGCAAGGCCGGTGCGATGCGCTGGCGCGGCGTTCGCCCGACAGTGCGCGGTGTTGCGATGAACCCTGTTGACCACCCGCACGGTGGCGGCGAAGGCAAGACTGCTGCAGGTCGTCATCCGGTCAGTCCGTGGGGCACGCCGACCAAGGGCTACCGTACTCGGAGCAACAAGCGCACATCCGGCATGATTGTGAATCGCCGTCCGTCGAATAAGAGGTAACAGATATGGCACGTTCTATTAAAAAAGGTCCATTTGTTGATGCGCACCTGATCGCCAAGGTGGATGCGGCACGCGCAACCCATGACAAGCGTCCGATCAAGACCTGGTCGCGTCGTTCCACGGTGATGCCGGATTTCGTTGGTTTGACGATCGCTGTACACAACGGCAAGCTGCATATCCCCGTATACATTTCGGAGAACATGGTCGGCCACAAGCTGGGTGAGTTTTCGCTGACACGTACCTTCAAAGGGCATGCGGCGGATAAGAAAGCCAAGAGATAAGAGAGGCTATGATGAGAGTTAGTGCTGTATTACGCGGTACCAGGCTGTCGGCGCAAAAAGGCCGACTGGTTGCCGATCAGATTCGTGGACTGCCCGTTGACCGCGCGTTGAACATCCTGACCTTCAGCCCGAAGAAGGGTGCGGTGATTATCAAGAAAGTGCTGGAGTCCGCGATAGCCAACGCCGAGCATAATGAGGGCGCTGACATAGATGAACTCAAGGTTGCGACCATTCTGGTGGACGAGGGCTCGACGATGAAGCGTTTCCGTGCACGTGCGAAAGGTCGAGGCGCGAGAATTCTCAAGCCTACCTGCCATATCACAGTCACTGTCGGAAACTAAGAGGAAAGAACATGGGACAGAAGATTCATCCAATCGGTTTTCGACTGAGTGTGCTCAAGAACTGGACATCGAAGTGGTATGCCAATAGCAAGAATTTTGCAGGCATGCTGGCTGATGACATCAAGGTGCGTGACTTTCTCAAGAAAAAACTTGCGCATGCTTCAGTGGGCAAGATCGTTATTGAACGGCCAGCTCGTAACGCCAGAATCTCGATCTTCAGTGCCCGCCCGGGTGTGGTGATCGGCAAGAAGGGTGAGGATATTGAGGCATTGAAATTCCAACTGCAGAAGTTGATGGGCGTGCCGGTGCACCTCAATATTGAGGAAATCCGCAAGCCTGAGATCGATGCGCAATTGATCGCCGAAAATATCGCGCAGCAGCTTGAGAAACGCATCATGTTCCGCCGTGCAATGAAGCGTGCGATGCAGAATGCCATGCGTCTGGGTGCTCAAGGTATCAAAATCGAAAGCGCCGGCCGCCTTAATGGTGCCGAAATCGCACGTACCGAATGGTATCGCGAAGGCCGTGTGCCGCTGCACACCCTGCGTGCCGATATCGACTACGGTACTGCCGAAGCGAAAACGACATACGGTATTATCGGGATCAAAGTCTGGGTCTACAAAGGTGAGACACCGGCCAAGGGTGAGACTCCTGTAGTTGCAGCGGTCGAGCCGGAACGCAAACCAAGAAAGTCGGGAGCAAAACATGCTACAGCCAGCTAGAAGGAAATTCCGCAAGGAGCATAAAGGCCGCAATACCGGCATTGCGACTCGCGGTAACAAGGTCAGCTTCGGTGAGTTCGGCCTGAAGGCAATTGGTCGCGGCCGTCTGACTGCACGCCAGATTGAGGCTGCTCGTCGTGCCATGACGCGTCATATCAAACGTGGTGGCCGGATCTGGATCAGGATATTCCCTGACAAACCGATCTCCCAAAAACCTGCTGAAGTGCGGATGGGTAACGGTAAGGGCAACCCGGAGTACTACGTGGCCGAGATTCAGCCAGGTAAAGTGCTCTATGAAATGGATGGTGTGGAAGAAACACTGGCGCGCGAGGCGTTTCGCCTGGCTGCTGCCAAGTTGCCGATCCAAACCACTTTCGTAACCAGACAGTTAGGTGGTTAATCATGAAAGCCAGCGAATTAAGAGCCAAGTCAACTGAAGAGTTGAGCAAGGAGATGGTGGAACTGCTGCGCGCCCAGTTTGGCTTGCGCATGCAGATTTCCACACAGCAGAGTACCAAAGTGGATCAGCTGGGCAAGGTACGCAAGGATATTGCGCGCGTACGCACGCTGATCAGTGAGAAGGCGAGACAAGCATGAGTGAAGATAAAGTTACACGCACGCTGACCGGGCGTGTGGTCAGCGACAAGATGGACAAGACCGTGACCGTGCAGGTTGAGCGCAAGGTCAAGCACCCCTTGTACGGCAAGGTGATTAGCCGTTCCAAGAAGTACCATGCCCATGACGAGAGCAATGAGTACCATGAGGGTGATCTGGTGACCATCGAGGAATGTCGTCCAATCGCAAAAACCAAGGCATTTCGTGTGACCGCCCTGGTTGAGAAGAGCCGCTTGGTATAAAGTGCTTGCGTTTCCCTCCGGGAAGCGCTAACATCTCGCTCTTTTTGGGCGAGCGGTCCGAATAATCGGGCCGAAGCCAAAACTGACCGTCGACTATCGCTGCGCTGATTTTACTTAGTGCAGCTGCAGGGCGGATTAAGTTGGAGAGATAAAATGATACAAATGCAATCTGTGCTGGATGTCGCAGATAACACTGGTGCACGCCGCGTTATGTGCATCAAGGTTTTGGGCGGCTCCAAGCGTCGTTACGCCGCCATCGGCGATGTCATCAAGGTCAGCATCAAGGATGCCGCTCCGCGCGGCCGCGTCAAAAAAGGCGACGTCTACAACGCAGTTGTAGTCCGTACCGCCAAGGGTGTACGCCGTCCTGATGGATCCCTTATCAAATTCGACGGCAATGCCGCCGTTCTGCTGAATAATAAATTGGAACCCATCGGCACCCGTATCTTCGGACCGGTGACTCGCGAACTTCGTACCGAGCGCTTCATGAAGATCGTGTCGCTGGCTCCAGAAGTTCTGTAAGGAGAATCGAGATGCGCAAAATTCGCAAAGGCGACGATGTCGTTGTGATCACTGGCAAAGACAAGGGCAGGCGTGGCCTGGTCCTGCGCATGCTGGACGATGGTCACCTTGTCGTTGAGGGTGTCAACAAGGTTAAGAAGCACATGAAACCTAACCCAGTTAAGGGCGTGACCGGTGGCATCGTCGAAAAGGAGATGCCGCTTGATATCTCCAATATCGCGCTGTTTAACCCCGCTACGCAAAAAGCTGACCGGGTTGGCATCAAGGTGCTGGAGGATGGACGTAAAGTCCGCTATTTCAAATCCAACGGCGAAGTGCTGGACGCGTAAGGAATGAACATGGCTCGTTTACAGCAGTACTACAAAGATACCGTGGTCAAGCAGATGATGGATCAGTTTGGCTACAAGTCGGTGATGGAAGTGCCGCAAATCAATAAGATCACGCTCAATATGGGTGTGGGCGAAGCGGTGGCGGACAAGAAGGTGATGGAGCATGCCGTCGGCGACATGAAGAAAATCGCTGGTCAGAAACCGGTGGTGACGATGTCCCGCAAGTCGATCGCGGGCTTCAAGATTCGTGACAACTACCCGGTTGGCTGCATGGTGACTTTGCGCCGCACTCATATGTATGAGTTCCTGGATCGCCTGGTTTCAATCGCGATTCCGCGTATTCGTGACTTCCGCGGCATTTCCGGCAAGGCATTTGATGGCCGTGGCAATTACAACATGGGTATCAAAGAGCAGATTATTTTCCCGGAAATCGATTACGACAAAATTGACGCGTTGCGTGGCATGAATATCTCGATCACGACGACCGCCAAGACCGACGAAGAGGCGCGTGCGCTTCTCGCCGCGTTTAAATTCCCCTTCAAGAACTGAGGTTGGCATGGCTAAGTTATCCTTGATTAATCGTGATAAGAAGCGCCGCGAGATAGTGAAGAAATACGCCGCGAAACGTGCGGAACTGGCAGCGGCGATGAACAATGTGAAGCTCAGCGACGAAGACCGCTATGCGGCCCGCCTCAAGTTTCAGCAGTTGCCACGCGACTCCAGTCCGGTGCGCTTGCGTAACCGTTGCGCCCTGACTGGACGGCCACGTGGTGTGTTCAGAAAGTTCGGCATGGCGCGTACCAAGGTGCGTGAATATGCAATGCGCGGTGAAATTCCCGGCGTAATTAAAGCCAGTTGGTAGCGGGAGAATAGTATGAGTATGAGTGATCCGATCGCCGATATGCTGACGCGTATCCGGAATGGTCAAAGTGCCACAAAAGTGAGCGTCAGCATGCCTTCCTCCAAGCTCAAGATGGCAATTGCCAAAGTGCTGAAGGACGAGGGTTATATTGATGATTTCGCAGTTCGCGACGAGTCCGGCAAGCCTTCGCTGGAAGTGCGCCTGAAATACTACGCAGGTCGTCCGGTGATCGAAAGAATCGATCGTGTAAGCCGCCCTGGATTGCGTATTTATAAAGGCAATGGCGAAATTCCAAAAGTCATGAACGGATTGGGTGTGGCGATTGTTTCCACCTCCAAGGGCGTGATGACTGACCGCAGTGCGCGTGCAGCCGGTATCGGCGGCGAAGTGCTGTGCGTAGTGGCATAGTGAGGTAAGCGATGTCCAGAATAGCTAAGAATCCGGTGATCGTGCCGGCCGGCGTGGAAGTGACACTAAGCGCCGATGAAATCACAGTCAAGGGGCCGCTCGGCACACTGAAGCAGCGGCAGAGCAGCGATGTGTCGGTGGTAAAAGAAGGCGACCAGTTGCAGTGCAAGGCAGCTAACGATTCGATGCAGTCCAATGCAATGTCCGGCACTATGCGTGCTCTGCTTGCAAATATGGTTCTTGGCGTGTCGAAAGGTTTCGAGCGTAAGCTGACCCTGGTTGGCGTGGGTTACCGCGCGAATGCCAAGGGAGATATGCTGGGTCTTTCGTTGGGATTTTCCCATCCAGTCGACCATAAAATGCCTGAAGGCGTCGTAGTTACTACGCCGACCCAGACTGAAATCGTTTTGAAGGGCGCTGACAAGCAGCGCGTTGGTCAGGTTGCCGCTGAAATTCGTGCGTATCGTAGTCCAGAGCCTTACAAGGGCAAGGGTGTGCGTTACTCCGATGAGGTGGTGATCCTGAAAGAGACCAAGAAGAAATAGGGGCAATAGTCATGGATAAGAAACAGTCACGCCTGCGTCGGTCACGCAAAACCCGTGCCAAAATCGCAGAACTGAAGGTGGTGCGTTTGTTGGTGCATAGAACCAATTGCCATATTTATGCCCAGATCATTGATGCGAGCGGCAGCAAGGTTTTAGCCAGTGCATCTACTGTTGAGCCAGAGGTGCGCAAGGATCTGCCGAAAGGTGGCAACAAGGATGCGGCCGCTTTGGTTGGCAAGCGAATCGCTGAAAAAGCGAAAATCGCTGGCGTAGAAACCGTAGCGTTTGACCGCTCAGGCTTCCACTACCATGGTCGTGTTAAAGCGCTGGCTGAAGCTGCGCGCGAAAACGGTCTGAAATTCTAAGCGGGGTTGATGATGGCTAAATTTGAGAAAAACCAGCAAGAAGATCGCGGCGACGGCCTGCAGGAAAAAATGATTGGCGTCAATCGTGTGACCAAAGTGGTCAAGGGCGGCCGGATCATGGCCTTCGCAGCCTTGACTGTCGTTGGTGATGGTAGCGGTAGTGTTGGCATGGGCAAGGGCAAATCGCGAGAAGTGCCGGTTGCCGTTCAAAAGGCAATGGAAGATGCGCGGCGCAACTTGATCAAAGTTAACCTGAAAAAGGGTACTTTGCACCACGCCGTGATCGGTCGTCATGGCGCTGCCAAGGTTTACATGCAGCCCGCTTCCGAAGGTACCGGTATTATTGCTGGTGGCCCAATGCGTGCGATTTTCGAGGTGATGGGCGTGCATAACGTTCTCGCCAAGTGCATCGGCTCGACCAACCCGTACAATATTGTGCGCGCCACCCTCAACGGCTTGAAGCAAATGAATACGCCGTCCGAGATTGCTGCCAAGCGCGGCAAGACTGTCGAAGAGATCATGGGGTAAGTGATGGTAAAGGCAAAAAAATCTACCAAGGTGAAGGTTACTCAGATCAAGAGTGTGATCGGCACCATAGAGTCTCACCGTGCTTGTGTGCGCGGTTTGGGATTGAAGCGCATTGGTCATACGGTTGAAGTTGAAGATACGCCATCGGTTCGTGGCATGATCAACACCGTTTACTATCTGGTGAAGTGCGAGGGCTAAATGCAACTGAATACTATCAAGCCTGCCGATGGCAGCAAAAAAGCAGCGAAGCGAGTGGGTCGCGGCATTGGCTCTGGCACTGGAAAAACCTGCGGTCGCGGGCATAAGGGTCAGAAATCGCGTTCTGGTGGCTTTCACAAGGTGGGTTTTGAAGGCGGTCAAATGCCTTTGCAGCGTCGCCTGCCTAAGCGTGGCTTCGTTTCTCTGGCCAAGGTCCGCGGCGAAACCGCCGAAGTGCGACTGTCGGAAATCAACAATCTGCCGGTAGACACGATTGATCTGTTGGTGCTGAAGCAAGCCAACGTGATTTCGGGTTCCGCGCTGAGTGTTAAGGTATTTCTGTCCGGTGAAATTACGCGTGCTGTAACGCTGCAGGGTCTGCTCGTCACCAAGGGTGCACGTGCAGCGATTGAAGCCGCTGGCGGCAAGATCGCGGAATAAGGGATACGATTTTGGCTCTTGGCAACCCAATGCTTAATGCAGCAGGCAAGTTTGGTGACCTGAAGAAGCGGTTGCTCTTCGTGCTGGCTGCGCTGGTCGTTTATCGTATCGGCGCCCACATTCCAGTGCCCGGTATCGATCCGGTGGCGCTGGAGTCGCTCTTCAAGTCCCAGTCGGGCGGCATACTCGGCATGTTCAACATGTTTTCGGGTGGCGCGTTGTCTCGTTTCACGGTGTTCGCGTTGGGTATCATGCCGTACATCTCGGCCTCGATCATCATGCAGTTGATGACGGTCGTGTCGCCTCAGCTTGAACAGCTGAAGAAGGAAGGCGAAAGCGGGCGCAAGAAAATTACCCAATACACCCGCTACGGCACGGTGTTTCTGGCCCTGTTTCAGGGTTTGGGAATTTCCATCGCGCTGGAATCCCAGCCCGGACTGGTGATTGATCCCGGCCTGCTGTTCCGTCTCACGGCGGTGGCAACACTGGTATCCGGAACGATGTTCCTGATGTGGTTGGGTGAGCAGATCACCGAACGCGGTATCGGCAACGGCATTTCGCTGATTATTTTCGCAGGTATCGCGGCCGGTTTGCCGCATGCGATTGGCGGCACGCTGGAGTTGACTCGTACTGGAGCCTTTTCTATACCGCTGGTGTTGCTGCTGTTTGTTGGCGCGATTGGAGTAACGGCCTTCGTGGTTTTCGTTGAACGCGGCCAGCGCAAGATATTGGTGAATTACGCCAAGCGCCAGGTGGGTAACAAAATTTATGGCGGCCAGAGCTCGCATCTGCCGTTGAAGCTGAATATGTCGGGTGTGATACCGCCGATTTTTGCCTCCAGCATTATCTTGTTTCCCGCGACGCTTGCCGGCTGGTTTGGCAGCAGCGAGGGGATGAGCTGGCTCAAGGATATCGGTTCGACATTGTCGCCCGGTCAGCCGTTGTACGTGATGCTGTATGCGCTTGCGATTGTGTTCTTCTGCTTCTTTTATACGGCGTTGGTGTTCAACCCGAAGGAGACTGCGGATAACCTGAAAAAGAGCGGCGCATTTGTACCCGGCATCCGCCCAGGTGAACAGACGGCGCGCTATATAGATAAGATCATGTCTCGGCTTACCCTGTCGGGCGCGGTGTACATTACGGCGGTATGTTTGCTGCCCGAGTTTTTGATTGTGAAGTGGAATGTACCGTTTTACTTCGGTGGCACCTCGCTATTGATTATCGTGGTGGTGACGATGGATTTTATGGCTCAGGTTCAGTCCTATCTGATGTCGCATCAATACGAGAGTTTGCTCAAAAAAGCGAGCTTCAAGGGCGGGATGGCCGGCCGCTAAGCATGTTGATAACAGGATAGAAATGTCGAAGGAAGAAACGATTGAAATGCAGGGGGAGATTCTTGAAACCCTCCCCAATGCAACCTTCCGAGTGAAATTGGAAAACGGCCACGTGGTACTTGGCCATATCTCTGGAAAAATGCGTATGCACTATATTCGCATTTTGCCGGGTGATAAGGTGACTGTTGAGCTCACCCCGTATGATTTATCCCGTGCACGGATCACTTTCCGCGCCAAGTAACAAAGCTTTATCAGGAGAAAACGATGAGAGTTCGAGCCTCAATTAAACGGCTGTGCCGCCACTGCAAAATGGTTAAACGCCATGGCGTGCTGCGCGTCATTTGTACAGATCCTCGCCATAAACAACGTCAAGGTTGATTGTGGCGCTCGAAACTGTTAAAATTTCCGACTTTTTCTAAATCAGTCATTTGCTGGGAGTAAGTGCATGGCCCGCATCGCTGGGGTAAATATCCCGAACCATCAACACACCGTTATCGCATTAACTGCGATTTACGGCATTGGCCGTACCCGCGCACAGAAAATTTGTGCGACGGCAGGCATCATTACCTCGACCAAGATCAAGGATCTTAGCGACACCGAGATGGAAAAACTGCGCGACGAGGTGGGTAAGGTTACGGTTGAAGGTGACTTGCGCCGTGAGGTTTCCATGAACATCAAGCGATTGATGGATCTTGGTTGCTATCGTGGTGTGCGCCATCGTCGCGGTTTGCCGGTTCGCGGTCAGCGCACTCGCACCAATGCTCGCACTCGCAAGGGTCCACGCAAAGCTGTTCGTGCAACCAAATAATATGGTTGCCACACGAGGAATAAATCATGGCTAAGACAAACGTCCGGATACGCAAAAAAGTTAAAAAGAATGTGGCTGAAGGAATTGCCCACGTTCACGCGTCCTTCAATAACACCATCATCACCATCACCGATCGTCAGGGCAATGCCTTGAGCTGGGCAACATCGGGTGGTGCCGGTTTCCGCGGTTCGCGCAAGAGCACGCCGTTTGCTGCGCAGGTTGCGGCTGAGGCTGCAGGTAAAGCAGCTCAGGAATACGGAGTGAAGAACCTTGAAGTCAAAATCAAAGGACCTGGACCAGGGCGCGAGTCTGCTGTGCGCGCACTGAATGCGGTCGGCTTCAAGATTACCTCCATTGCCGACGTAACCCCCGTTCCCCATAACGGTTGCCGTCCGTCCAAGAAGCGCCGCATCTAACCGCAGCGCCGTTAATATTTAGCAGGAGAGAAACCTTGGCTGTCAATCTTGATCCCAAATGCCGCCAGTGCCGCCGCGAAGGCGAAAAGCTGTTTCTGAAAGGCGAGAAGTGCTTTACCGATAAGTGTGGCATTGAACGCCGCAGCTACGCGCCAGGCCAGCATGGTCAGAAACAGGTGCGCTTGTCGGACTACGGCGTGCAATTGCGCGAGAAGCAGAAAGTGCGCCGGATTTATGGCGTGCTGGAGCGTCAGTTCCGCGGTTATTATGCGATTGCTGACCGCAGCAAAGGTGTGACCGGCGAAAGCCTGCTGCAGCTTCTGGAATGCCGTCTGGACAACGTTGTACATCGTATGGGCTTCGGCGTGTCCCGCCGCGAGTCGCGCCAGATCGTGCGCCACAACGGCATTTTGGTAAACGGCCGCCGCGTGAATATCCCGTCTTATCAGGTCAAGGCTGGCGACGTTGTTGAAGTTGCCGAAAAGTCGAAGACTCAGCTGCGCATCAAGGCTGCGGTCGAGGCCGCCGAGCAGCGTGGTTTTCCGGAATGGATCGAAGTGGATGTGAAGGCGCTGAAGGGCGTGTATAAAGCCAAGCCGCAGCGTGCCGAGTTGCCCTCAACCATCAACGAGCATCTCGTGGTTGAATTGTACTCGAAGTAATCACTGAACCACTTTTAAATAGAGGATCCAGCATGCAAAGCAGTGCTACCGAACTTCTGAAGCCACGTGTTGTAGATGTTGAAGCGGCGTCGCCCGTTCGCGCCCGTATTTCCATGGAGCCGTTTGAGCGTGGCTACGGCCATACTCTGGGCAACGCCCTGCGCCGCATTTTGCTGTCTTCGATGCCAGGCTATGCCATCACTCAGGTCAAGATCGAAGGTGTGGTGCATGAGTATTCGACCATCGACGGTGTGCAGGAAGACGTGGTCGACATCCTGCTCAACCTTAAAGGCATTGCACTGAAGCTGCATAATCGCTCCGAAGCCACCCTGATTCTGTCGAAAAAGGGTGAAGGCGTGGTGACGGCGGCTGACATCGAAACCGGTCATGATGCAGAGATCGTCAACCCTGATCATGTGATTGCTCACATTACCAAGGGTGGCAAGCTCGACATGGAAATCAAGATCGAGCAGGGTCGCGGCTATCAGCCCGTCACTGCACGGCGTGTCGCCGAAGAGGAGCGCAGTATCGGCACGATCCTGCTGGATGCTTCATTCAGCCCGGTTCGCCGCGTCAGTTATGCAGTGGAAAGCGCCCGCGTCGAGCAGCGTACCGACCTGGACAAGCTGGTTGTCGACATTGAAACCAATGGCGTGGTCGATCCCGAAGAGGCGATTCGTTATGCTGCGCGTATTCTGGTCGATCAGTTATCCGTGTTTGCCGAGCTGAAAGGCACGCCGGCCGAGATCGAGGCGCCCCGCGCACCGCAGGTTGACCCGATTCTGCTGCGTCCGGTGGACGATCTTGAACTCACCGTGCGTTCTGCCAATTGCCTGAAGGCGGAAAACATTTATTACATCGGTGATCTGATCCAGCGCACCGAGAACGAGTTGCTGAAGACCCCTAATCTGGGACGCAAGTCGCTGAACGAAATCAAGGATGTACTCGCCTCCAAGGGCCTGACGCTGGGCATGAAGCTGGAAAACTGGCCGCCTGTCGGTCTGGGTGAGCGTGCATAAATTAGTTCGTGGAATACGAAACACCACAAGGGTACTCCAACTTTCTATGCGCTAAAGCGCATGAAAGATTGTATGCAAAGGAAGGATAGATCATGCGTCACCGTTTAGGACTTAGAAAACTCAATCGCACCAGCAGCCACCGTTTGGCGATGCTGCGCAACATGACCAACTCGCTGTTGCGTCACGAAGCCATCACCACCACGCTGCCCAAGGCGAAGGAACTGCGCCGCGTCGCCGAGCCGATGATCACGCTGGGCAAGAAGCCTTCGCTGGCCAATCGCCGCATGGCGTTTGACCGTCTGCGCGACCGTGAAATGGTCGTCAAGCTGTTCGATACGCTCGGTCCGCGCTACCAGAACCGCAACGGCGGCTATCTGCGCATTCTCAAGTGCGGCTTCCGTCAGGGCGACAATGCCCCGATGGCGATCGTTGAGCTGATGGATCGTCCTGCTGCTGAAGCTGAGAGCACTGGCACCTAAACGCGTTCTCCGCATCAAATAAAAAAGCCAGGTTTTTACCTGGCTTTTTTTTATGTGTCATTCTCCCTATGCGAGTAGTCCGGCCAGGTACCGTCCGGTGAAGCTTGCCGGGGTATCGGCGACCTGCTCCGGGGTTCCCGTGGCGATGATCTGCCCGCCGCCCACGCCGCCTTCGGGGCCGAGATCGACGACCCAGTCGGCAGTCTTGATCACGTCCAGATTATGCTCGATCACCACCACGGTGTTGCCGCTGTCGCGCAGTCGATGCAGCACCTTCAGGAGCAACTCGATATCGTGGTAATGCAGGCCGGTGGTGGGCTCGTCCAGGATATACAGGGTGCGGCCGGTGTCGCGCTTGCTCAATTCGAGAGACAGCTTCACCCGTTGCGCCTCGCCGCCGGACAGCGTGGTCGCGCTCTGCCCCAGGGTGATGTAGCCCAGTCCGACATCGAGCAGCGTGGAGAGCTTTCTTGCCACCACCGGCACCGGGCTGAAGAATTCGTGCGCCTGTTCCACGGTCATCGCCAGGATTTCGTGGATGTTCTTTCCCTTGTACTGGATTTCCAGGGTCTCGCGGTTGTAGCGCTTGCCGTGGCAGACGTCACAGGGCACGTAGATGTCGGGCAGGAAGTGCATCTCCACCTTGATCACGCCGTCCCCTTCGCAGGCCTCGCAGCGCCCGCCCTTGACGTTGAAGGAGAAGCGTCCCGGCCCGTAGCCGCGCTCGCGTGCCTGGGGCACGCCGGCGAACAGCTCGCGGATCGGTGTGAACAGGCCGGTATAGGTGGCCGGATTGGAGCGCGGGGTGCGCCCGATCGGGCTTTGGTCGACGTCGATCACCTTGTCGTAGAACTCCAGGCCATGCAGCTCCTCGTAAGGTGCCGGCTCCGTTGCCGAGCCGTAGAGATGGCGTGACACGGCGCGGTACAGGGTGTCGTTGACCAGGGTGGATTTGCCCGAGCCGGATACGCCGGTGACGCACACGAACAGCCCCACCGGCAGATCCAGGGTGGAACTCTTCAGGTTGTTGCCGGTGGCCCCTGTCAGGCGCAGCATGCGCTTGGGGTCGGGTTTATGCCGAATTTTCGGTACCGCGATGCTGCGCTTGCCGCTAAGGTACTGGCCGGTGAGCGAGGCAGGGTTGGCCTTGATCTCGTCAGGGGTGCCTTCCGCGACGACTTCGCCGCCGTGTACGCCCGCGCCGGGGCCGATGTCTACTACGTGGTCGGCGGTCAGAATGGCGTCGGTATCATGCTCCACCACGATCACGGTGTTTCCCATGTCGCGCAGGTGCTTGAGGGTCGTGAGCAGACGGTCGTTGTCGCGCTGGTGCAGACCGATCGAAGGTTCGTCCAGCACGTACATCACGCCGGTTAGTCCGGAGCCGATCTGGCTCGCCAGACGAATGCGCTGCGCCTCGCCGCCGGACAAGGTATTGGCCGAACGGTCGAGCGACAGGTAATCCAGCCCGACATTGTTGAGAAAGCGGATCCGCGCCGCGATTTCCTTGATGATGCGCTCGGCGATGGCCTGCTTCTGGCCGTCGAATTCCAGCGTGGCGAAAAAGTCGTAAGTCTGTTTCAGCGGCAGGCGGCCGACTTCAAATAGCGCCTTGCCGCCCACCAGCACGTGGCGCGCTTCGGCGCGCAGCCGGGTGCCCTCGCAATCGGGGCAGAGGCAGTAATTGATGTATTTGGCCAGTTCCTCGCGCACCGTTGCCGATTCGGTTTCGCGGTATCGCCGCTCGAAATTGGTGATGATGCCCTCGAACGGATGGCTGCGCGCCTGCATCCCGCCTTTTTCTCCCAGGTACTGGAAACGCAGAGACTCTGTGCCGCTGCCGTAGAGGAGAATGTGCTGGATGGTTTCCGGCAGCTGCTCGAACGGGGTGTCGAGGTCGAAGCCGTAATGCAGCGCCAGGCTTTGCAGCATCTGGAAGAAGAACTGGTTGCGCTTGTCCCAGCCCTTGACCGCACCCGAGGCCAGGCTCAGGTGGGGGAAGGCGGCGATGCGCTTGGGGTCGAAGAAACTGACCTGGCCCAGGCCGTCGCACTTGGGGCAGGCACCCATCGGATTGTTGAAGGAGAACAGTCGCGGCTCGAGTTCCGGCAGGGAATAGCTGCACACCGGGCAGGAGAATTTGGCCGAGAACAGGTGCTCCTTGCCCGAATCCATCTCCACTGCCAGCGCTTTCCCGTCCGAGTGGCGCAGCGCGGTCTCGAACGATTCCGCCAGACGCTGCTTGGCGTCGGCGCGAACCTTGAGGCGGTCCACCACGATGTCGACGGTGTGCTTCTTGTTCTTGTCCAGCTTGGGCAGAGCATCGATTTCATGCACCTTGCCGTCGATCCGCAGGCGCACGAAACCCTGTGCGCGCAACTCGTCGAACAGGTCGACCTGCTCCCCCTTGCGGCCCACCACCGTGGGCGAGAGGATCATCAGTTTGGTGTCCTCGGGCAGCGCCATGACCGTGTCCACCATCTGGGAAATGCTCTGGGCGGACAGCAGGATATGGTGCTCGGGGCAGTAGGGGTCGCCGACGCGGGCATAGAGCAGGCGCAGGTAGTCGTGGATTTCAGTGACGGTGCCGACGGTCGAGCGCGGATTGTGGCTGGTGGCCTTCTGCTCGATCGAAATCGCCGGCGACAAGCCCTCGATCAGATCTACGTCGGGCTTTTCCATCCGCTGCAGAAACTGGCGTGCATAGGCAGAGAGCGACTCGACGTAGCGGCGCTGCCCTTCGGCGTAAAGGGTATCGAAAGCCAGCGAGGATTTTCCCGAGCCGGACAGGCCGGTGATGACCACCAGCTTGTTGCGCGGAATGTCGAGGCTGATGTTTTTCAGGTTGTGCGTACGGGCACCGCGGATTTTGATCAGGTCCATGAGTTTGTGCAGAGCAAAAGGCAACCTGCTACTATACGCAATTTTACCGTTCGACCTCAACTTTATATGCACATTCCCGACCAGATGACTCCTACCGAACTCCGTGCCAGCGTGGGGCTGGCCGGGATATTCGGTCTCCGGATGCTGGGCATGTTCCTGATCCTGCCGGTTTTCGCCATTTATGCCCATGGACTGCCAGGCGGCGACAGCCATATCCTGATCGGCCTGGCGCTTGGCGCCTACGGCCTGACCCAGGCCATGCTGCAACTGCCTTTCGGCATGGCATCCGACCGTTGGGGGCGCAAGCGGGTGATCTATTTCGGCCTGCTGCTGTTCGTTATCGGCAGCTTTGTCGCCGCTTCCGCCAGCGACATTTACATGGTGATCGTGGGGCGTGCCATTCAGGGTGCGGGCGCGATTTCCGCCGCCATCACTGCGCTGCTCGCCGACCTGACGCGGGAAGAGCACCGCACCAAGGCAATGGCGATGATCGGCTCCACGATCGGTCTGGCGTTTGCCGCATCGATGGCGCTGGGCCCGTTGCTGTATCAGGCGATTGGCGTGCCAGGAATATTCGAGCTCACCGGCGTGCTGGCGCTGGCGGCGATGGGCGTGATTTACGCAGTCATCCCCGACCCCAGGGCCAGTCATTTCCATTCCGATACCGAGGTCGTCCCTGCGCGCTTGAGCGACGTGCTGCGCGACGGCCAGTTGCTGCGCCTGAATTTTGGCATTTTCGCCTTGCACGCCGCGCAAATGGCGATGTTCGTGGTGATCCCCTTCGCCCTCAGGGAAACCGGCAACATGCCGGAAGCCCAGCACTGGAAAATCTACCTCCCGGTGATGCTGGGTGCATTCGCGTTGATGGTGCCGGCCATCATTTATGGCGAGAAAAAGGCGAAGCTCAAGCCGGTTTTCATTTTTGCCGTGGCCCTGCTACTCCTGTCGCAACTGATGATGACGGTGTTGATCCAGAGCTTTTGGGGCATCGTAATGATGCTGCTGCTGTTCTTCATCGCTTTCAACATTCTCGAAGCGAGCCTGCCCTCGCTGATTTCCAAGCTTGCTCCGGCACGTTCCAAGGGGACGGCCATGGGAGTGTATAATACGTCCCAGTCGCTCGGCTTGTTTACCGGTGGCGTGGCGGGCGGATTGCTTTCCCATTACGCCGGCCAGTGGTCGGTGTTCGCTTTCGGCGGCGCAATCAGCGGGCTATGGCTGCTGTTGGCCGCCAGCATGAAAACGCCGCCCGCAGTGCGCACCCGGATGTTCCATATCGAGCCGATGTCCGCTGAAGCGGCGCGCGAACTGTCACGCCGGCTGATCGGTCTGGACGGGGTGATGGAAGCGGTTGTCGATCCCGAGGAAGGCGCCGCCTACCTCAAGGTGGAAATGGCGGGTTGGGATGAAGAGGGCGTTACTAAATTAATTGAGGGAGGAGCGTGAAATGGCATCAGTGAACAAGGCAATTATTATCGGCAACCTGGGGAAAGACCCTGAAATGCGCTACATGCCATCGGGGGATGCAATCTGCAACTTCAGCCTTGCAACCACCGACTCCTGGAAAGACAAGAACGGCGAAAAGCAGGAAAAGACTGAATGGCACCGGATCTCGATGTTCGGCAAGCTGGCGGAAATCGCCGGGGAATACCTGAAGAAAGGCAGCCAGGTTTATATCGAAGGGCGCATTCAGACCCGCAAGTGGACGAACAAGGAAGGGCAGGATCAGTACACCACCGAGATCGTCGCCGACAAGATGCAAATGCTCGGTGGCCGCAGCGGTGGCGGTGGCAACAGCTTCGAAGTGGTGGAAAAACCTTCTGCTAGCGCTGGCAGCGCGAAACCGGCAGCAAAAAGCGGTGGCGACTTCGATAATTTCGAGGACGATATTCCGTTCTGAGAGACACCTGATTCAAGGTGAGAAAAAAGGCCAGCATTTGCTGGCCTTTTTTTTACGCGGCGAAACCGCTGCGATCCGCCCTCAGCCGCTATGCGCAGCCTCGTTGCGAACCATGCTCAAGGCCACGGCCTCGGCCACCTTGATGCCATCCACCGCCGCTGAAAGAATGCCCCCGGCGTAGCCCGCTCCCTCTCCCGCGGGAAAGAGTCCGCGCGTATTCAGGCTCTGGTAATCGTCGTTCCGCTTGATGCGGACCGGGGATGAGGTGCGCGTCTCCACGCCGGTCAGCACGGCATCGTGCATGGAAAAACCCTTGATCTGTTTCTCGAAGGCGGGGATGGCCTCGCGTATCGCCGCGATGACGTAATCCGGCAGGGCGGTGCTGAGATCGCCCAAATGCACGCCGGGCGTATAGGACGGCAGCACCGAGCCGAATGCCGTGGAAGGCTTGCCCGCCAGAAAATCACCCACCAGCTGTCCCGGCGCCTGGTAATTCCGGCCGCCCAGCTCGAACGCGCGCTCCTCCCAGTGGCGCTGAAAGTCTATGCCCGCCAGCGGATGGCCGGGATAGTCGGCCGGTGTAATGTCGACCACGAGGCCGCTGTTGGCATTGCGTTCGCTGCGCGAATACTGGCTCATGCCGTTGGTCACGACCCGGCCCGGCTCCGATGCCGCCGCCACCACCTGGCCGCCCGGACACATGCAGAAACTGTAGACCGAACGGCCGTTGCTGCAATGATGGACCAGCTTGTAGTCGGCGGCGCCCAGCAAGGGGTTGCCGGCGTTCTTGCCGAAACGGCAGGTGTCGATCAGCGACTGCGGGTGCTCGATGCGAAAGCCGATGGAAAACGGCTTGGCCTCGATATAAACCCCCCGGTCGTAGAGCATCTGGAAGGTGTCGCGCGCGCTGTGGCCGACTGCCAAGACGACATGATCGGCGGCGATGCGCTCGCCGTTGGCGAGCACCACGCCGCGCACCTGGCCGTTGTCGATTTCGAGATCGTCCACCCGGCTCTGGAAGCGGATTTCCCCGCCGAGCGATTCGATGGTCGCCCGCATTTTTTCCACCATCGATACCAGCCTGAAGGTGCCGATGTGCGGCTTGCTCACATAGAGGATTTCCGGCGGTGCGCCGGCCTTGACGAATTCCGTCAGCACTTTCTTGCCGTGGTGCATCGGGTCCTTGATCTGGCTGTGGAGCTTGCCGTCGGAAAAGGTACCCGCGCCGCCTTCGCCGAACTGCACATTGGATTCCGGATCGAGCTTGCCTTCACGCCACAGGCTGAAGGTGTCCTTGGCGCGTTCGCGCACCGCCTTGCCGCGCTCCAGAATGATCGGGCGGAATCCCATCTGCGCAAGTATCAGCCCGGCAAACAGTCCCGCCGGACCCGTGCCGATCACTACCGGGCGCGAAGCCAGATTGGCCGGCGCCTGCGCAACGAAGTGGTAGCGGGTATCCGGGGTGAGGGAAAGATGCCGATCTTTTTTCTGGCGCTTGAGTATCCCTGGCTCGTTCTTCACCTCGACATCCAGCGTGTAGACAAAAGTGATCGCCTCCGGCTTGCGGGCGTCATGGCCGCGCCGGGCGATCGAATAGCTGACCAGCTCATCGGCCGGAATGCCCAGCCGCTTGAGTATGGCGGCCTTGATCGCGCCTTCGGGGTGGTCGAGGGGGAGCTTAACTTCGGTCAATCGCAACATGCTGGGTATTCCGGAAAATTCTGCTGGGGAGCAGGCTGATGGGGTGTCATTCTACCCGACCCTGATTTTTCCTACGAGGGCTCTGAAAATGGCTGGCCCGGAAGCTTCGCCACGGCAAACATGACGTAGCGGTCGGCGCAGGGTAAAATAAGCTTTTGATAATTAGTTGATTACGTATGTCTATTAAGTGGTTCCCCGGTCACATGGTCTCCGCCCGCAAAAAGGCGGCCGAAACCATGGAGAATATCGATCTCGTCATCGAGGTGCTGGACGCCCGCCTGCCCGAGGCAAGCTGCAACCCGATGATCAAGGAGCTGCGCGTGCACCGCCAGCGCCCGTGCCTGAAAATCCTCAACAAGGCCGATCTGGCCGACCCCGCAATCACCCAGGCCTGGCTCAACTTCTACAACCGGCAAAAAGACGTCAAGGCCGTGGCGCTGTCCTGCAAGAAACCGGGCGACGTCGCCAAAGTGCCCGGCCTGTGCGAAGCGCTCGCCCCCCATCGCGGCACCAACCTCAAGCCCCTGCGCATGATGATCATGGGCATACCCAACGTCGGCAAATCCACCTTGATGAATGCGCTATTGAATCGCCGGGTGGCGGCAGTGGGCGACGAACCGGCAGTGACCAAAAACCAGCAGCGCCTGGAACTGAATTCGCGCATGTCGCTGGTTGACACGCCGGGCCTGATGTGGCCGCGCATCGAGCACGACAGCGACGGCTACATGCTGGCTGCGAGCCACGCGATCGGCCGCAACGCCGTCATCGACGAAGAAGTGGCCGCCTTCCTGGGCGACCTCCTGCTCGCGCGCTACCCCGCCCTGCTGACTGCCCGCTACGGCTGCGCGGTGGAAGGGCTGGACGGCGTCGGGGTCATCGAGGCCGTTGCCAAGAAGCGCGGCTTCCGCCTCAAGGGCGGCGACCCGGACCTGGAGAAGGCCGCGCTTATTTTGCTGAAAGACTACCGTACCGGCGCCTTGGGGCGCATCAGCCTGGAGTCACCGGAAACCCGCGCCGCCATGATCAAGGTTCATACGCCTGCGAATGCGAAAGGGAAAGAGCCGGAAAAAGAACCGGAGTCAGACCTGTCGTCATCTACTCCGCAGCCATGAGTACCGCACCCCTACGCATCTACCACAACCCCAGCTGCTCCAAGAGCCGCTCGGCCTGCGCGCTGATCGCCGAAAACGGCATTGCCGCCGAAGTGGTGGAATACCTCCATACGCCGCCCTCTAAGGAAGAGCTTCGCGCCGTGTTGAAAAAGCTGGGCATGAAGCCGGCCGAACTCGTGCGACAGGGGGAAGCGGAATTCAAGGCGCATTATTCGGGGCGGACGCTTACTGACGAGGAATGGCTGGATGCCATGGTGGCGCACCCGATTCTGATTGAGAGGCCTATCGTGGTTTGTGGGGATAAGGCTGTTGTGGCGCGACCACCGGAGAGGGTGCTGGAGTTGCTGTAGCGGGGAATGGGCTACGCTCGCCGGGCGAGTACCTCGTCGCAGCGCAAGATTTTGCCCTGTGTATTTGCAGCAAGAACCAATAGTGTCTGACCCCGTTGATTATGAATTCGTGCATGGCACTTTTATTTAGGGCTATGGGAGCCACCTGGTTAATCGGGCTACGTCTCTACATTCTTTACTTACTCTCGCGCAGTATCCTGAGATACGACCTGTCACCATCCTTGTTCTTCCAGGTTTCTGCGATATGTTCAGTTAATGCTGGTACATCAATTTCGAGGGTCGAGGGCCACATGCATGGGTTGTAGTCATAGACACGAAGCATATGGTCGATGTCAAAAATAGCGGCAGTTCCCTTGGCCCGAATCAGGCACACTGGTTTGTCGAACGCAATCCTCATGCCGAGTTCGAAGAGAACATTTGGATTGTGTTCAGTCAAGTCGACGATGACTAAGTCCGCCGAGTCAAGATCATTGACGATTGTAGATTGGATTACTTCGCTGCCGGCCTTCTTAGCTGTTCGCGCGTTGAAATTGGCTTTCACGGCAGCAGGTGTAATGAGGTGCTTAAGGACCTCATCAAAATAGCCTTTTGGATAGGCTGATGTTTTCTCTGAAAAGGGCATTGCGACAAACGCAACAAGTTTTCCCGCATTTGATGACTCACCAAGAATTATTGAGTTTCCAATAGCCTTTCCCTCAGAAGTCTTGGCTAGAGCAGCAGGAAGTTCTCCCTTCGACTTCAAATAAGCGAGGTTCTTCCGATAGAGGTCGTAGAAGTCGTCTTGGTACTGCTCTTCGACACCGAACTCTGTCTTAAGGGTGTTTTTGAGGTACTGAATATCGGGGAGGTTTTCTCCCTGATAGTAATCAAAGACGTTCTTGAACAAATCGACGTTGCGGAAAGCCTCTTGTATAGCTTCTGACTCTTCTTGTGGGCTCTTTGGGTAGACCAGCCGCCGCCCGAGATCAGATAACTCAATCTTGTCAGTATCACGTGTGCCAATAGTTAACTTGTAGTCTCTTGATCCCGCCGTAAGATAAAAAAAGTTATTGCTCATCCCCATCTCGAGGGTCGATGCTATGTCTTTCGGAGCCCACGGATTACCAGCGTTGAATTGCTTTATGGAATCCGCAATCTTTCGACACTCTTCGATAGAAACATGTGGAAACGTTCGCTTTGCTTTGCTGGAGGACGCAGATTTTGGCTTTTTCGGTTGCTCACTCACGGTTTTCGCGACTGCGGGCTTCGCATCTTGTTTTTTTATTTCTGCTTTCATCGCTGCTCCTGTGAATACATTTGCCTAGACGTTAAGTGTGCATCTTAAAAATGACTGATATTGCCGTCTCGTCTGCTTCGTCGAACTTGCTGGATTAGGTGCGTGGGAAGATTCAGTTGAAGCACTATGGCATTCGCACCGAATAAGTCTATGCCTATGGAATTAAGCGCTATATCTTGTATTTTGGCAAGCGCCACCAGCCCTTTTAGTACGCATTGCGCCGCAGGTTTTGTGTGCGCTACGCGCAGCTGCTTAGATGCCGGGGGCTGCCCGGCAGCAGGTTACTTTATTTTGCTTGCCCAAAATACAAGTAACCAAACAAAAGGGCACCCTGCCGCACCGGCCCTCCGGGCTACCTTCGGTTTGACGGGCAAATTGGGCGGCTGCGCAACTCGCCCTGACAGCTTGCACAAAACGCAAGCTGCTGCGGAGCTCGAACAGTGCTCGCCTTCATCCCAATTTGCCCGTCAAACCGAAGCGGCGCAGAAGGGGTTTTTAGGTTTTGTGGGCGGAGCCCGTGTTTGGGTGCCCTCCCCGCTGGGGAGGGCTGGGTGGGGCGGTTTTGTTGTTCTTTATGGTCCCCTTGGGCCGCCGCCGAGCAGCACAGCCGGGCCGGGGGAAGTCGGCGAGGACTGTCTGAGGCCCAGAGGGCCGAGTTCCGCAGCCGCCCGGTTCGGCGAGCAGCACAGGGAACCCGTAGCGTAGCGAAGGGCGGAGGATAGGGGCGGCTTTCTTTGGTTCCCTTTCTTTAGCCGTTTAAAGAAAGGAACCAGCCCGCCGGGCTGCCCCCGGCACCCAAACATCCGCGCAGAGCGCGTCATATGAGGCAAACCAAAGCCCGGATTAGCTTGCCACCCCAACCGATCCCATTCCAGCAGGGGTGAGCAGCAACCGCTCCCCAATACAATCGCTATCCCCCACCTGATAGTCACTGCAAATCATCGGCCGGCGCTCGTATATCGTGCACAGCATGGTGTCCCTGTCCAGGGCTGCGCACCAGCCGTCGTCAAGACGCGCCATGACCCATCCGCCCCACCGGTCCTGTTCCGTCAATTCGGGCGGAATGTCGTCGTCACCCATCAACATCACCTCTAACCGGCAGCAGCAGGCTTTGCACGAGCTGCACGAGATGATCGGGCCGTCGGCATTGCTTTCTGCAAGCACCTTCAAATTACCCCGCCTTCCTTCAGCTCGCTCTTGAGATAGGCATAATAAACCGGCGCCGCGACCAGCCCCGGCAGGCCGAATGCCGCTTCCATGGCGAGCATGGCGGTCAGCAGCTCCCAGGCGTTGGCCTTGATTTGCGAGCCGACGATTTTGGCGTTGAGGAAGTATTCCAGTTTGTGAATGCTCACCAGGAACAGCAGTGATGACATCGCCATCTGGAAGGAGTGGCCGAGGCTGACGATGACGATGGCGGTATTCGACAGGATGTTGCCGAGGATGGGGATCAGGCCGGCGACGAAGGTGACAATGACCAGGGTGCCGGCGAAAGGGAGTTTGACGCCGACCAGAGGCAGCACGACACCCAGGTAAATCCAGGTGAGGAAGGCGTTGACGGCGGCGATTTTCGCCTGGGCGAAGACGATGTTGCGGAATGCATCGCTGAATTTTACGGCTCGTTCTGCAAGGGCGGAAACAAAGGGTTTGCGGACTTCGATGGCAACCATTTCATAGAGTGAAAGCATGGCGCCGATGATCATGCCGATCAGGACATGGGCGAAGGTATGGCCGGCTTCCTTGCCCATGATTTGCAGTTCGCCGGAGTGCTCGCGCAGCCATCCTGCAATGTAAATTTTCAGTGCGTCCCCATCGTGGGGTAGGGCGCTATAAATCCAATCGGGCAGGGATGAGCGGGATGATTCCAGGATTTCGGCCAGCTTTGCCATGAAGGAGGCTGGCCCGCCACCCTCGGCGCGCAGGAGGGTAAGAATGCCGATGACGCTGGCGACGAGCAGGGTGATCACCAGCCCGGAAACCAGGACGACAGACAGGATCTTGGCATTTTTGCTGGAGAACCTGCCGATCGCAAGACGGGCGGCGATGAGGTGGATCAGGTGGTAAACCAGCAGGCCGACCAGCAGAGCGGGCAGCAGCTTGAGCTTGAGTATCAGGAACAGGGCAAGGGCGGCGAGCAGCCAGGCGGCTTGGCGATGGGTGATGGTCATTGTTTGTGCGTGCGCGACAGGGCTAATGATCGGCTATTATCGCCTGAAACGGCATAACTCGCACGGGGCCGCAGGTCTTTCCCTTGCAAAATGGGGAAATCACCCCATATTAAGCAGCGTCGTTTCAGAAGCATTTGAGATATAATCTTGTTTTTTGGAGGGTAGCATGCCAATTTACGAATATCGTTGTTCTTCTTGCGGTTTTCAGAAGGAATACATACAGAAAATGAGCGATGCGCCGCTCACCGCTTGCCCTGAGTGCAAGCAGGAAACTTTCGCCAAGATGTTGTCCGCCGCCGGCTTCCAGCTCAAGGGTAGCGGCTGGTACCAGACCGATTTCAAGGGTGGCTCCAAGCCCAAGGAAGAAGCCAAGCCTGCCGCGCCCGCCTGTTGCGCCGGCGGAACCTGTACCGGCTAAATGATCAAGCGTTATTTCCTCACCGGGCTGCTGATCTGGGTGCCGCTCGGCATTACCGTATGGGTGGTGAAGCTGCTGATCGGCAGTATGGACCAGAGCCTGCTGCTGCTGCCGTATAGACTTCGGCCGGAAAGCTGGCTGGGCATGTCCTTGCCGGGCTTGGGTACGATCCTGACGATAGGCGTGATCCTGCTTACCGGCATGTTGACCGCGAACATCGTCGGGCAGCGCCTGATCCGGTTCTGGGAAGGCGTGCTGGCGCGCATCCCGGTGGTGAAATCGATCTATTACAGCGTCAAGCAGGTCAGCGATACGCTGTTTTCCGGCAGCGGCGAGGCTTTCCGCAAGGTGCTGCTGGTGCGTTACCCCCACCCCGAGGCGTGGTCGCTGGCATTCCAGACCAATCTGCCGCGGGATGTCGGTTCCAGGCTGGACGGCGAATATGTCGGCGTATTCATCCCGACTACGCCCAGCCCGGTCAACGGGTTTTATTTTTTCGTCAAAAAGAGCGAGACCATCGAAGTCGGAATCAGCGTGGATGATGCGTTGAAGTACATCATCTCGATGGGGGTGGTGACGCCCGCCGAGAAGGATTCGCCCATTCGGGTCTATCCGGGCAATTGAAAAGCGCGTTCCCCGTTTTATTTTCCTTAAGTCAAAATTGGATTGAGCATGCGAACCCATTATTGCGGCGACGTTAACCGTAGCCACTTGCAGCAAACCGTTACCCTGTGCGGCTGGGCGCATCGCCGCCGCGACCATGGCGGGGTGATTTTTATCGACCTGCGCGATCGCGAGGGCCTGGTGCAGGTGGTGTGCGACCCCGACCGCGCGGCGACTTTCGCCACTGCGGAGTCGATCCGCAACGAGTTCGTGCTGAAGATCACCGGCCTGGTGCGCAACCGCCCGGAGGGGACGACCAACCCGAATCTCTCCACCGGCGAGATCGAGGTGCTGGCGCAGGAAATCGAAATCCTCAACGCATCGGCGCCCATCCCTTTCCAGCTGGATGACGAGAACCTGAGCGAAACCGTGCGCCTGACGCACCGTTACCTCGACCTGCGCCGCCCGGCGATGCAGAAGAACATGATGCTGCGCTACCAGGTGTCCAAGACCCTGCGCCACGCCCTCGACGATCAGGGCTTCATCGAGCTGGAAACGCCGATGCTGACCCGCTCCACCCCGGAAGGCGCGCGCGACTACCTGGTGCCGTCCCGCGTCCATCCCGGCCATTTCTATGCGCTGCCGCAGTCGCCGCAGCTGTTCAAGCAGCTCTTGATGGTGTCCGGCTTCGACCGCTACTACCAGATCGTCAAATGCTTCCGCGACGAGGACCTGCGCGCCGACCGCCAGCCCGAATTCACCCAGGTGGATATCGAGACCTCGTTCATGACCGAACAGCAGATCACCGATCTGGTCGAGGAAATGGTGCGCCGTTTGTTCAAGACCGTGCTCAATGTCGATTTGCCCGATTTCCCGCGCATGACCTATGCCGAGGCGATGCGCCGCTACGGCTCGGACAAGCCCGACCTGCGCGTGACGCTGGAGCTGACCGACCTCACCGACGTGATGAAGGACGTCGACTTCAAGGTCTTCAGCACTCCCGCCAACTCGCCTACCGGCCGCGTGGCGGCGTTGCGCGTGCCCAAGGGTGGCGAGATTACCCGCGGCGAGATCGATGCCTACACCCAGTTCGTCGCCATCTACGGCGCCAGGGGCCTGGCTTATATCAAGATCAACGATGTCGCCAAGGGCCGCGAAGGCCTCCAGTCGCCGATCGTCAAGAACCTCTCCGACGCTGCACTCAAGGCGATCATCGAGCGCACCGGCGCAACCGACGGCGACCTGATTTTCTTCGGCGCCGACAAGGCGAAAGTTGTGAACGAAGCGCTCGGCGCGTTGCGCGCCAAGATCGGCCACGAGCGCGGCTTTGCCGAAGGCGCCTGGAAGCCGCTGTGGGTGGTGGACTTCCCGATGTTCGAACGCGACGAGGAAGGCAATCGCTGGCAAGCCCTGCATCACCCCTTTACCGCCCCGGCAGAAGGTCACGAGGATTTGCTGTCCAGCGATCCCGGCAAGGCGCTGTCCAAGGCCTACGATTTCGTGCTCAACGGTTGGGAAGTGGGCGGCGGCTCGATCCGTATCCACCGCCAGGAAATCCAGTCCAAGGTTTTCCAGGCGCTCAACATCAGCGCCGAGGAAGCGCAGGAGAAATTCGGCTTCCTGCTTGAAGCACTGCAATACGGCGCACCGCCCCACGGCGGCCTGGCGCTCGGGCTCGACCGCCTGGTCACGCTGATGGCGGGTGCGGAATCGATCCGCGACGTGATCGCCTTCCCCAAAACCCAGCGCGCTTCCTGCCTGCTTACCCAGGCGCCGAACGCAGTGGACGAGAAGCAGCTGCGCGAGCTGCACATCCGTTTGCGCCAGCAGGTGCAGACCCAGGTGGAAGTGGAGAAGGTTGATTAAACCGCTGCGTCCTCTGCGCTGAAAGCGGTTGGTGAAAACGCATAAAATCCCCATCTCGGTTCTGGTGGTGATCTACACTTCAGATCAGCAGGTCCTATTGCTGGAGCGGGCCGATCATCCCGGCTACTGGCAGTCGGTGACGGGGAGCTGCGATCCGGGCGAGAGCCTGCGCCAGACCGCGGTGCGCGAAGTGCGCGAGGAAACCGGTCTGGATGCCGAGAAGTACGCGCTTACCGACTGGAACCTGCAGTATGAATTTGAGATCTTCGAAGAATGGCGCCACCGCTATGCGCCGGGGGTAACCCGCAACGCCGAGCACGTGTTCGGGCTGGAACTCCCGCTGCCTTTGCCGGTCACTCTGGAGCCCCGGGAGCATTTGAATTACCAGTGGCTGCCTTGCGGCGAGGCGGAGAAGAAAGTTTTTTCCTGGACCAATGCCGCCGTGCTGGAAAAGCTGCCTGAAATGACAAAAAAGCAATTTAGTCACGGATGACCAAAAGTAGGCGCCTCTAGGCGACACGGATTCCCATGGATAAAAGCCCGCAGTGATAATCCGTGTTAATCTGTGTTTATCCGTGGCCGATTTTAGATTTTTTTAAGAAACCCCATGAGCAACCCCATTCCTTTTTCCGAATATCGGAGCCTGTCCGACGAGGCTTGCCAGGCGCGCATTCTGGCCGCCAAGGCCAGCTTGGGCAAGCGCCTGGTGATTCTGGGGCATCATTACCAACGCTCCGACGTGTTCCAGCATGCCGATTTCACCGGCGATTCGCTCAAGCTGTCGCGCCTGGCGGCCAATTCCGCAGCGGACTACATCGTGTTTTGCGGCGTGCATTTCATGGCCGAGGTGGCGGACATCCTGTCGCGCCCGGAGCAAATTTCCATCCTGCCGGATCTGGCAGCGGGCTGTTCGATGGCGGACATGGCGACGCTGGCACGGGTCGAGCGCGCCTGGCGCGAGCTGAAAACGGTGTGTGACCCCGATGCGACCTTCACCCCCGTCACCTACATCAACTCGGCGGCCGACCTGAAAGCCTTCTGCGGCGAGCACGGCGGCATCGTCTGCACCTCCAGCAACGCACCAAAAATTCTGGAATGGTCGTTTGCCCGGCGCGACAAGGTGCTGTTCTTCCCCGACCAGCATCTGGGACGCTGGAGCGGCCACAAGATGGGCATCCCGCTGGAAGACATGGTGCTGTGGGACTGGGACCTGCCGCTGGGCGGGCTCACGCCCGAGCAGGTCAGGAAAGCGAAAATCATCCTGTGGAAAGGGTTGTGCTCGGTGCACCAGATGTTCACGCCGGCCAACATCCAGCGCTTCCGCCAGGAGCACCCCGACGGCCTGGTGATTTCCCACCCGGAATGCAGCTTCGAGGTGTGCGAGCTGTCGGATTACGTCGGCTCCACCGAATACATCATCAATACCATTGCCGCAGCCAAGCCCGGCACGCGTTGGCTGGTGGGCACCGAGCTGAATCTGGTCAGCCGTCTGGCGGAGCAGTTCAAGGCCGAGGGCAAGACCGTCCAGTTCATGTCCTCCACCGTGTGCATGTGCTCGACCATGGCGCGCATCGATCCGCAGCACTTGGCCTGGTGCCTGGAGAACCTGGTTGCCGGCCAGGTGGTGAACCGCATCAAGGTGCCGCCCGAGGAGGCCGAACTGGCCCGGGTGGCGTTACAGCGTATGCTGGATGCTTCTTGAAAAGTGATGAGTCAGGAGTGATGGGTGATGAGAAACCGGAGGAGGTTTTGTTTTTGACGTTACCCATCACCCATCACTCATTACCCCTTACGGATAAAAAATGACACAGGCGATTCGGATCGTCACCTACAACATCCACAAGGGATTTTCCCAGTTCAACCAGCGCATGGTGCTGCACGAGCTGCGCGACCAGTTGCGCGGCATCCATGCCGACCTGGTTTTCTTGCAGGAAGTCGTGGGCGCTCACGATCTTCATGCGGAGAAACACGAGAACTGGCCTGAGGCTTCCCAATACGAGTTTCTCGCCGACTCCATCTGGGAGGATTACGCTTACGGCAAGAATGCGGTCTATCCCGAAGGACATCACGGCAACGCGATTTTGAGCCGCTTTCCGATCGTCAGTACGGAAAATGTCGATGTCTCGGCCCACCGCTTCGAACAGCGCGGCTTGCTGCACGTTGAAGTGAGCATGCCGGGCTGGGATGAAACCCTGCATTGTGTGTGCGTTCACTTCGGACTGTTTTCCAAGGGGCGCCGTGTGCAGCTGTCGGCATTGCGCGACAGGATCGAGAGTCTGGTTCCGCCTCATGCGCCATTGATCATCGCCGGCGATTTTAACGACTGGCGCAGCGAGGCCTGCGACACCCTGGCCCACGAGATGCACCTGAAAGAGGTATTCGGGGCGACCAAGGGCAAGCCCGCCCGCAGTTACCCGGCGGCGCTGCCTATGTTCCGGCTCGACCGCATTTATGTGCGGGGATTGCGCGTGACGACCGCCGAGGTGCACAGCGGCAGGCCGTGGTCGAAAATTTCCGATCATGCCGCTCTGTCCGCCACCGTTCACCGAGCGCGGTCTTAGTGCAATGAACCTAAAAAAAGCATTTGAACCGCAAAGGCGCAAAGAACGCAAAGGAAAAACAATGTGTTACTGGAATCTGCCCAGTCACCCGATAGGAAAATCTCAGAGAGATTTTATGTCCTTGTTTTCTTTGCGCCTTCGCGTCTTTGCGGTTAATGAACTGCGATTATTGGGATGAACCTGATACCGGGCAATCGCCTGACTCTCCTCCAGAACGGCGTAGAATATTTTCCGGCCCTCGAAGCCGCCATCGACCACGCGCGTCGCGAAATATTCCTCGAATCCTATATCTACCAATACGATGAGACCGGCCGGCAGATCAGCGCAGCGCTGAAGCGGGCGGCAAGGCGGGGCGTGACCGTGCACCTGCTGCTCGATGGCTTCGGGGCGAGAACGTTGCCGAAAGCGGTGGTCGGTGAGATGCGTGCGGCAGGGATGCAGGTCATGTTCTACCGGCCCGATGTTTCGCTCCGTCTCAAACGCCACCGGTTGCGCCGCCTGCACCGCAAGATAGCGGTGATCGACACGCGTATTGCCTTCGTCGGCGGCATCAATATCATCGACGACATGGATGCGCCCGGCCAGATCCCGCCTCGCTTCGATTATGCGGTTGCGGTGGAGGGACCGTTGCTGGCTGAAATACACCAATCGGCAAGGCGCCTCTGGGCGCTGATCGGCTGGCTGCAGTTGCGCCGCCACCGCAGTCGCAGCCGGAGGCAGAGCGCGCCGTTGCGGATTGCGCCGCGCGGCAGCATCGCGGCCGCCTTCGTTCGGCGCGACAACATCCGTCATCGGGGAGACATCGAAAACGCCTATCTCGACGCCATCGATTCGGCCACGGATGAGATCATTATCGCCAACGCCTATTTCCTGCCCGGACGCCGCATCAGGCAGGCACTGGTCCAAGCCGCCGCGCGGGGAGTGCGGGTGGTGCTGTTGCTGCAGGGGCGGGTGGAATACTTTCTGCTGCACTACGCCTCGCGTGCCCTGTATGGCATGCTGCTCGGCGCAGGCATCGAAATCTACAGCTATCACAAGAGCTTTCTTCATGCCAAGGTAGCGGTGATCGACGGCCGCTGGGCCACGGTGGGCTCGTCGAATATCGACCCCTTCAGTCTGATGCTGGCGCGGGAAGCCAATGTCGTAGCGCTCGACGCCGACTTCGCGGGAACGCTGCGGGGCAGTTTGCTGCAGGCGATCAGCGAGGGTGCGCAGCAAATCATGGTAGATCACTGGAACCATCAGCCTTATTACCAGCGCTTCCTGGCGTGGGTGAGCTACGGCCTGGTACGCTTCCTGATGGGCATGGCCGGCTATGCGCGCCGTTATGAAGAAGCCTGATCGAACTTATCATTAAACAAAGCATTTGAACCGCAAAGGCGCAAAGAGCGCAAAGTAAAAACAACAACAGTTTGTCAGTGCCTGTCGAATTACTTGCTTTGCGGTCCTCTATGCTTTTCATCTTCTTGTTTTCTTTGCGCCTTCGCGTCTTTGCGGTTGATGAACTGCGGTTTTAAGGTTTATAAAGTAGGGCTGGAAATGCTAATATTCGTGTTTTGCAAAGAATACCGAGGGATTTATGGCCGGTCACAGTAAGTGGGCGAACATCAAGCACAAGAAAGCCGCGACGGATGCCAAGCGCGGCAAGATTTTCACGCGCCTGATCAAGGAAATCACCGTTGCTGCCAAGCTCGGCGGCGGCGACATCAGCTGCAATCCGCGCCTGCGCCTGGCGGTGGACAAGGCGTATGAGAACAACATGCCCAAGGATAACGTCGAGCGCGCCATCAAGCGCGGTACCGGCGATCTTGAAGGGGTGAGCTACGAGGAGCTGCGCTACGAGGGTTACGGCCCGGCTGGCGTGGCGGTGATGGTGGACTGTCTGACCGACAACAAGACCCGTACCGTGGCCGACGTGCGCCATGCCTTTTCCAAGCACGGCGGCAATCTCGGCACCGACGGATCGGTGGCGTTTCTGTTCAAGCATTGCGGGCAGATGCTGTTCGCTCCCGGCACGGACGAGGACAAGCTGATGGACGCGGCGCTGGAAGCCGGCGCCGAGGACGTGGTGACGAACGACGACGGCAGTTTCGAGGTGGTTACCGACCCCTACGAGTTCGCCGCCGTCAAGGAGGCGCTGGTCAAGGCCGGCCTGCAGCCCGAGCTGGGTGAAGTCACCATGAAGCCGGCCAACGAAAACGAGCTCACCGGCGACGACGCGGCAAAAATGCAGAAACTGCTCGACGCCCTGGAGAGCCTTGACGACGTGCAGGAGGTGTATACCACTGCCGTCATGGAGGAGGAATAAGCCATCCGCATCCTCGGCATTGACCCCGGTTTGCGAGTGACGGGTTTTGGGGTAATCGACAAGCTTGGCCAGCAGCTGGTTTACGTTGCCAGCGGCTGCATACGCACCCCGGCGGCGGAATTGCCGCAGCGGCTGAAATCCATTATTGACGGCCTGGGCGAGGTGATTGCCGCTTACAGCCCGGAGCAGGTGGCGGTGGAAAAGGTGTTCGTCAACGTCAACCCCCAATCAACTCTGCTGCTGGGGCAGGCGCGCGGCGCCGCGATCTGCGCCGCAGTTCTGAAGGATTTGCCGGTGGCGGAATACACGGCTCTGCAGGTAAAGCAGGCCGTGGTCGGCAACGGTCATGCGGCCAAAGAACAGGTGCAGGATATGGTCAGGCGCTTGTTGAAGCTCGAGGGTGACCCCCAGGCCGATGCGGCGGACGCACTGGCTTGCGCCATCTGCCACGCCCATGGCGGACAGGGGCTGGGCAAGCTGGCAACCGCCGGTTTCCGGATGAAGAATGGAAGGCTGGTTTAAATTCGTGATGGGTAATGAGTGATGAGTGATGAGAAAGGTATGGAATCTGGTTTTTACCCATCACCCATTACTCATGACCATTTTAAAACAGGTAGAACTGAATGATAGGCAGAATCGCAGGTATCCTGCTCGAAAAGCACCCCCCTCTGGTGCTGGTGGACGTGGGCGGCGTCGGTTACGAAATCGACGTGCCGATGAGCACCTTCTACAATCTTCCTGCCCTTGGCGAAAAAGTTGCGCTGCACACCCAACTGATCGTGCGCGAGGATGCCCATCAGCTCTATGGCTTCTCCACCCACGACGAACGCGCTGCTTTCAGGCAGCTGCTTAAAATCAGCGGGGTCGGACCGAAGTTGGCGCTGACTATCCTGAGCGGCATGTCCGTCGCGGAATTGTCCCATGTCGTCGCCGCCCAGGAAGTGGGGCGGCTGACCAAGATTCCGGGTATCGGCAAGAAAACCGCCGAGCGCCTGCTGCTGGAGCTGCGCGACAAACTGCCGGGTGCTGCGGCGGCCTTGCTGTCCTCCGGGACTGAACCCGGCCCGGCCATTCGCAATGACGTTTTGGATGCGTTGCTGGCGCTGGGTTATAATGAGCGTGAAGCGAGTTGGGCAGTGAAGCAACTGCCTGCCAACCTGGACGTGTCCGACAGCATCCGTCAGGCTCTCAAATTCCTATCCAAGGCATGATTCTGAAAAAACAGTCGAACCGCAAAGGCGCGAAGGCGCCAAGGAAAATCGTGGGTCTTTCGCTCTTTGGCAATCACCTTCTAGGTGAGTGCTCAAGTGGGTATAGATTGGCGTTTTCTTTGCGTCTTCGCGCCTTTGCGGTTAATGAATTGCAGCTCCCAAGATGATCGAAACCGACGACCTCAAGGCCGGCAGCCGCATTATTTCCGCTGCGCCGATTTCTTCCCAGGAAGAAGCGGTCGAGCGTGCCTTGCGCCCCAAGCTGCTGGAAGAATATGTCGGCCAGGAGAAGGCGCGCGAGCAGCTGGAAATTTTCATCCAGGCGGCGCGCGGTCGCAGCGAATCGCTCGACCACGTGCTGCTGTTCGGTCCGCCGGGGCTGGGCAAGACCACCCTGGCGCACATCATCGCCCGAGAGATGGGCGTCAACCTGCGCCAGACCAGCGGCCCGGTGCTGGAGCGGCCCGGCGATCTGGCCGCGCTGCTGACCAATCTCGAACCCAACGACGTCCTGTTCATCGACGAAATTCACCGTCTTTCCCCGGTGGTGGAGGAAATCCTCTACCCGGCACTGGAAGATTTCCAGCTCGATATCATGATCGGCGAGGGGCCGGCGGCACGGTCGGTTAAGCTGGATTTGCCGCCCTTCACGTTGGTCGGCGCCACTACTCGAGCCGGCATGTTGACCAACCCGTTGCGCGACCGTTTCGGCATTGTGGCGCGGCTGGAATTTTATACCCACGGCGAGCTGAAGCAGATCGTGGCCCGTTCTGCCCGGTTGATGAACGTCGAACTTTCCGAAGACGGTGCGGTGGAAGTCGCGAAGCGCTCGCGCGGCACGCCCAGAATTGCAAACAGGCTATTGCGCCGGGTGCGCGATTTCGCCGAGGTCAAGGCGGACGGCAAGGTGACGCGGGAGGTGGCGGATGCCGCGCTTTTCATGCTCGACGTGGACCAGGCCGGCCTCGACATGATGGACCGCAAGCTGCTGCAGGCCGTGCTGGAGAAGTTCGGCGGCGGCCCGGTCGGGGTGGAAAACCTGGCGGCGGCCATCGGCGAGGAGCGCGATACCATCGAGGATGTGCTCGAGCCCTACCTGATCCAGCAGGGCTATTTGATGCGCACGCCGCGCGGCCGGGTGGCAACGCAGACCGCCTATCTGCATTTCGGGCTGGCGCTGCCGTCGAAGAACCCGAGCGGCGAGCTGTGGGAGCAATGATGTTCCGCTGGCCGGTGCGCGTCTATTACGAGGACACCGATTCCGGCGGTGTGGTGTATTACGCCAATTACCTCAAGTTCATGGAGCGCGCTCGCACCGAATGGCTGCGGGCCAAGGGTTTTGAGCAGCCGGAGTTGCTGCGTGACCATTCTGTAATTTTCGTGGTGCGCGCAGTGCAGATAGAATACCTGCGCCCCGCGATATTTAACGACCTGCTGACGGTGACGGTGCGTTTTCATGAGGCAGGCCGCAGCTGGATCGAGCTCGATCAGACGGCGGAGCATCCGGAAAACGGCGTGCTGGTGAAGGCGCGCATCAAGGTGGTCTGCGTCAATGGGCAAACATTCAAGCCGGTGCAAATTCCCGCCCCGGTCAGAGAAAGAGTTGAATCTAGAAAAAGCTTTTAACCACGAATTTACACGAATGAAACACGAATATTCACTAATAATTATCAGATTAACATGGCTCAGCTTGGCTGATTCACCTGTTTGGCGGCGCGATGTTTGACTCTAGCTATTCGTGTTTATTCGTGAACATTCGTGTCATTCGTGGTTAATCGCCGTTTTAGGATTGAAAGGATACCGTGAACGTTACGCAAGACCTGTCTTTTTTGAGCCTGATCACCAACGCCAGCATCGTGGTGCAGCTGGTTCTGTTGATCCTGCTGCTGGCTTCGGGCTTGTCCTGGTATTTCATTTTCGGCAAGATGTTCGCCATTCGCGCAGCAATCCACGAGGCAGATGGTTTCGAGAGCGCTTTCTGGAGCGGGGTGGATATCAACAACCTGTACCAGCGCACCAATTCCGGCAGGACGCCGGTGGTGGGCATGGAGAAAATCTTCGAGGCGGGCTACAGGGAATTTCTCAAGCTCAAGCGCCAGGGGCGGATGGACATCGGTGTCGTCATGGACGGTACGCGTCGCGCCATGCGCGCGGCCTGCCAGCGCGAGCTGGATGCGCTGGAACGACACCTCGCCTTCCTCGCCTCGGTCGGTTCGGTGAGCCCTTATGTCGGGCTGTTCGGCACGGTGTGGGGCATCATGAATGCCTTCCGCGGCCTCTCCAACGTAGTGCAGGCGACCCTGGCGCACGTCGCGCCGGGTATCGCCGAGGCGCTGATCGCCACCGCGATGGGCCTGTTCGCGGCGATTCCGGCGGTGCTCGCCTATAACAGCTATTCCCATGACGTGGATCGGCTGGCGACCCGCTACGACAGTTTCATGGAGGAATTCTCCAACATCCTGCAAAGGCAGCCCAACCCTTGAGGAACCGTCGCCCCCGCCGTTTCATGAACCAGATCAACGTCGTGCCTTACATCGACGTGATGCTGGTGCTGCTGATCATTTTCATGGTCACGGCGCCTCTGATCAATCCGGGGCAGATCGAACTGCCCTCGGTCGGACAGTCGCTCAAGCCTCCGGTGGCGCCGCTGGAAGTGGAAATTCGCAAGGACAACAGCCTGCACCTGCGCGACCTGGAAAAATCGAATACGGCGCGTAAAGTCAGCCGGGAAGAGCTGGTCGACGCGGTCAAGGCGCAGCAAGAGCGCAATCCCGAACAGGCGGTGGTGATCTCGGCGGATAAAAGCGTGCGTTACGAGGAAGTGCTGAAGGTGATGGACGTGCTGCAGAGCAATCAGGTGAAAAAAGTCGGGCTCCTGGCCAAGCCCAAGGCGGGATAATGCCGCCAGCCGAACGGAAGGAGCCGGGCAGGAAATGGGCGCTTGTGCTGGCTGTCCTGGTGCATCTGATATTTGCCGCCGTGCTGGTGTTCGGCGTCGACTGGCAGACGAAGGAAGCCGCGCCGGTAATGGCGGAGCTGTGGAACAGCCTGCCGGCACCCGAGCCAAAGCCGGTGTCCAAGCCCGAACCGGAACCTGCGCCACGACCGGAGCCTAAGCCGCAACCCAAGCCCGTCCCCAAACCGGAACCCAAGCTGGAGCAACCCAAGCCGGTCAAGGCCGACATCGAGCTCAAGGACAAGGAAAAAGAGAAGGAAAAAAAGCGCAAGGAAGAAGCGCTGAAAAAGGCTGAAGCAGAGAAAAAAGCTGAAGCAGAGAAAAAGCTGAAAGAGCGGGTATTGAAGGAACAGCATGCCATGCTGGAAGCCGAACAGGAGGCACTGAACAAGCAGCGGGTAGCCGCAGAGGCCGCGCGCCAGCAGGTGGCCGCCCAGACAGCAGCCCAGCGCCTGATGAACGACGCGATTAGCCGGATCAGCAGCCACATCCGGCGTTTCATTATCATGCCGCCGGACGTGGCGGGGAACCCGCAGGCCGAGTTCGAGGTCTCTTTGATACCGACGGGCGAGGTGCTGAACGTGAAGCTGTCGCGCAGCAGCGGCAACCCGGCATACGATAACGCGGTGGAGCGAGCCATACGCAAGGCTTCGCCGTTGCCTCTGCCTAACGACCCTTCGCTGGTCGGGCGGTTCAGGGAGTTGAAGCTGAAATTTCGACCGAATGAATAAATTCGGAAAAACGATTAACCACGAATGACACGAATGAAACGCGAATGTTCACTAATAATCAATGAATTAACCATGCTTGGTCATTTCGTCAGTTTGGTGAGGCGAAATTATGTTCCAACTATTCGTGTTCATTCGTGTTTATTCGTGTCATTCGTGGTTGATTGCCGTTTTTAGGATAAATGGAGTACCTGGAAAAAATGAAATTTCTGAACAAGTTGGCGGCAGCACTTATTTTACTGGCGGGTTTCCCGATTTCAGCGGCGTATGCGGCGCTTACCATCGAAATCGTCGGCAGCGGCGCCAACCAGATACCGATTTCAGTCGTTCCTTTTGCCGGCGAGAACGCCCTGCCGCCGGGCATTACCGCTGTAGTTGCGGCGGATCTGCAGCGCAGCGGCCTGTTCAAGATCGTCGACCCCGCCGGGGTGAAGCCCGAGCCGCACGATCCGGCCGAGGTGAATTACCCGGACTGGCGCGCGCGCGGTGCTGACGCATTGGCGATCGGCAGCGTGTTGCCGCGACCCGACGGCAAGCTGGAGGTGCGCTTTCACTTGCTCGATGCGGTGAAACAGGTACAGCTCGACGCTTACAGCTATGTGATCGATCGCACCCTGGCGCGCGCCACGGCGCACAAGATCGCCGATCAGATTTACGAGAAACTCACCGGCGATGTCGGCGTGTTCAGCACCCGTATTGCCTACATCGTCAAGAGCGGCTTGCGCTACGAGTTGCAGGTGGCCGATGCGGACGGCTACGGCGCTCAGACCGTGCTGGCTTCCAAAGAGCCGATCATTTCCCCGTCCTGGTCGCCGGACGGCACCAAGCTGGCTTATGTTTCGTTCGAGCGGAAAAAGCCGATCATTTACGTTCAATCGCTGGTCAGCGGCCAGCGCCAGGTGCTGGCCCAGTTCAAGGGCAACAACAGCGCGCCGGCCTGGTCGCCGGACGGCAAGCAGTTGGCCATTGTGCTGACCAAGGATGGCAGTTCGCAGATTTATCTGATCAACGCCGACGGTAGCGGTGTGAAACGCCTGGGCTACAGCTCAGGCATCGATACCGAGCCGTCCTTTTCGCCGGACGGCGCCGCGATCATATTCACTTCGGACCGGGGCGGCAGCCCGCAGATCTACCGTATGACTGTTAGCGGCAGCGGCGTGCAGCGCCTGACTTTCGAGGGCAATTACAACGTTTCCCCTCGCTTCAGCCCGGACGGCAAGAGCTTCACCTTTGTCCAGCGCGTCAACGGTTCTTCCTTTCATGTCGCCCTGCAGGATCTGGCGTCGGGCCAGATGCAGGTGCTGACCGATACGCGCATGGATGAAGCACCCAGTTTCGCACCCAATGGCAAAATGTTACTATATGCCACTGAAATTGGGGGGCGGGGAGTCCTGGCTGCGATTTCGAGCGATGGGCGTGTGAAGCAGCGGCTGTCCACCCAGGCCGGAGACGTGCGCGAGCCCGAGTGGGGGCCGCTGTTGAAGTGACGGATCGGTAAGTTTCTCAAGTAAGTTCAATTTAATCGGGAGTCGAAAAGATGAAAAAAGTATTGTTCAGCGCTTTGTTGGTTAGCTTGTTGGCAGCTTGTGCCGGCCAGGATGTGAAGGACCAGCCCAAGGCGGCGGTCGAGGATAGAACGGCGACTCAGGCTGGCGCGGATGCCAAGTCTGCCGGTCAGCAGTCGGTGACGGCCAATCCCCTGAAAGATCCCAGCAACATCCTTTCCAAGCGCAGCGTTTATTATGACTTGGACAAGTCGGACGTAAAGGCTGAGTACAAGCCGATGGTTGACGCTCACTCCAAGTACCTGACCAGCCACAAGGATGCCAAGGTGGCGGTGCAGGGCAACACCGACGAGCGCGGCAGCCGCGAGTACAACATCGCCTTGGGCAACCGTCGTGCCGACAGCGTGAAGAACATGATGAACGCGTACGGCGTGTCTAACAGCCAGATCGAGACTGTCAGCTTCGGCGAGGAAAAGCCCCGCGCTACTTGTCAGGAAGAATCCTGCTGGAAGGAAAACCGTCGCTCCGATATCGTTTACCAGGGCGAGTAATCCATGAGGCGGCTCGCGCTTTTCCTGACCTTGTCTTTGGGGTGGGCCTCTTTGAGTACCGCTGGCCTGTTTTCGGACGACGAAGCCCACCAGAAAATTACAGTGCTGCAGCAGCAAATTCAAGGAATGGAGGAGCGCGTCGTGCAAATGGAAAACACGGCGCGCTCTCAAGGGGTCGGGATGCTATCCCAACTGGACGCGCTTAAGGCCGAATTGGCCACATTGCGCGGACAGATCGAGGTGCATGCCCACGACATTGAAACCACGCAAAAGCGGCAGCGCGATCTTTATGTCGATCTCGACAGCCGCCTGCGCAAGCTGGAGAATGTCGGCGGGGTTGCTGCGGATACGCCGGGCCAGGCGGATTCCGGCAAGCCGGCTTCCTCCGATCAGACCCCGGTTGGCGCGGTCGTCACCGACGAACCCAAAGCGTATGACGCCGCCTTGGGCTTATTCAAGGCGGGCAATTATCAAGGCGCCATCGACGGCTTTCAGAGCTTCGTCAGTGCCCATCCCAACAGTCAGCTTGCCCCCAGTGCCTACTACTGGATCGGCAACTCCTACTTTAATTTGCGCGATTACAAGAATGCGATCACCAATCAACAGAAACTGGTAAGCCAGTATCCAAGCAGTCCCAAGGTGCCGGATGCTCTGCTGAATATCGCCAGTTGCCAGCAGGGCTTGGGGGATGCGGCTGCGGCGAGGAAAACGCTGGGAAACATCGTGGCGAAATATCCGCTCAGCAATGCCGCGGAACTGGCGAAGAAGCGTCTTGCCAGTACCAAATAGCGCAGTACCGCAGCTTAGTCTGCGGATCAATGAGATCTTCTATTCTCTTCAAGGCGAAACCAGCCGCGTCGGATTGCCTACGGTATTCATCCGCCTGACCGGTTGTCCGTTGCGTTGTACCTACTGCGATACCTCTTACGCTTTTCAGGAAGGGGAAACCCTGACGTTGCCGGAAATACTCGACAAGGCGGCGCAATTTCACACCCGCTATGTCACCGTGACCGGTGGCGAACCGCTGGCCCAGAAGAATTGCCTGCCGCTGTTGCAGCAGCTTTGCGATGCGGGCTATTCGGTGTCGCTGGAAACCGGCGGGGCGATGGATATTTCCAAAGTTGATCCGCGTGTTTCCAGGATATTAGACATTAAAACGCCAGGTTCGGGCGAGGCCGGGAAAAACCGCTGGAAAAATCTGGAATTGCTGACATCGCAGGACGAAGTGAAATTCGTGCTGTGCGGCGAAGAAGATTACCTGTGGGCGAAACAGGTGCTGAGCGAGAAGCGTGTCGCCGACCGCTGCCCGGTGCTGCTTTCAGCCTCTCAAGGCCAGCTTGAGCCAACCAGGCTGGCGGAATGGATGCTGCGCGACAACCTGCCGGTGCGGCTGCAAATCCAGTTGCATAAGCTGCTGTGGGGCGAGGGGCGCGGGAAATGAGTCCTGAAATGTTGGTTGGGTTACGGCGCAAAAAACCGCGCCTAACCCAACCTACATAACTTCACTAATCGGGGCTACACCCTCAGCGATCCGTTTCTCGATGTGGGCCAGTGCGGCATCCACCGCGTCGATGAGGATCAGGCACAGGTCACCGGGTTCCAGGCGCGCGAGGGCGGTGTCGATGGCCAGGAATTCACCGCGGATTTCCTCAATCGCAGAGGCACGGCTGGCATGTTCCAGGCCCTGCTGCAGGAGCGCCAGCACCTCACCGTCGGCCCGCCCGCGCTGGCACTGATCCTGGTACAGGATCACAGCGTCGAAAGCCTCCCCCAGAATCTGAGTTTGCTGGCAAATATCTTCATTGCGCCGGTCGCCCGCGCCGCTGATTACGACCATGCGCCGCTTCGCCGGCATGTGCTCGATGGCCTTCACCAGCGCCTGAATGGCATCCGGGTTGTGCCCGTAGTCCGCGATCAGGGTGGCGCCACGGTAGTCGAACAGGTTGAAGCGCCCAGGCACGGTTGCCGCATCGCTCACAAATGAGGCAAGTCCGGCGTGGACGATTTCCCAGTCCAGACCCAACGCCCAGGCAGCGGCGATCGCTGCCATCGCGTTCTCGACCTGGAAACCGATCGAGCCATTCCGGGTGAGAGGAATTTGCGCCAGTGCGATGCGATGCTCGAAACTGCCCTCGGCGGCCACAATGGCATCTCCGTCCACGTACACCACACGCAGGCCACGCGCGCGGTGTGTGGCCATGACCGGATGATGCGGGTCGCTGGTGAAGAATGTCACCGAACCTGGACAGGCATCGGCCATCTTCACCACGATCGGGTCTGCCGCGTTGAGAACCGCAACGCCGCCAGGTGCAACGTTCTCGACGATAACCCTTTTTACTACGGCCAGATCATCGACCGTGCTGATATAACTGAGGCCGAGGTGATCCCCCATGCCGATGTTGGTGACTACCGCCACGTTGCAGCGGTCGAATGCCAGCCCCTCACGCAACACGCCTCCACGCGCGGTCTCGAGCACCGCGGCATCGACATCGGGATGGCGCAGCACGGTACGTGCGCTCTTGGGGCCGCTGCAGTCACCGGTGTCGATGCGCCGCCCCTCGATGTAGACGCCGTCCGAGTTGGTCATGCCAACGCGCAAACCCTTCTTGCCGAGGAGGTGAGAGATCAGGCGCACGGTTGTCGTTTTCCCATTGGTGCCGGCAACCGCCACCACCGGTATGCGGCCATCTTCACCTTCGGCGAACATGCTCGAGATGATCGCTTCGCCGACTGCGCGCCCCTTGCCAAACGAGGGGGCGAGGTGCATGCGCAGGCCTGGAGCGGCGTTGACTTCAATGACGGCACCGCCTTGTTCCTCAAGCGACCTGTGTACGCTGTCACACACCACGTCCACGCCGCAGATGTCGAGTCCGATCATCTGGGCTGCTGCCACTGCACGTGCCGCCACTTCCGGGTGAACGTCGTCGGTCACATCGGTCGCCGATCCGCCCGTGCTCAGGTTTGCATTGTTCCGCAGCATCACGCGCGCGCCCTTGGTGGGTACTGAATCTGCGGCGTGGCCCTGCTTGGCGAGTGTCGCCAGGGCAATGTCGTCGAAGTGGATTTTGGTGAGTGAGGTTGCATGCCCCTCGCTGCGCAGGGGATCGCTGTTGACCTGATCGACAAGTTCGCGGATGGTATGAACGCCGTCGCCGATCACTTGGGGAGGGTCGCGGCGTGCCGCTGCGACGAGATGATTTCCCACCACCAGCAGGCGGAAGTCATAGCCGGGAATATAGCGTTCAACCATGATCTCGGAGCTGACTTCGGCGGAGGCGGCATAGGCCGCCAGCACGCTTTCACGGGTCTCGATATTGACGGCAACGCCTTTGCCCTGATTGCCATCCTGGGGTTTTATCACCACCGGGCCGCCGATTTCACAGGCTGCCACCCAGGCATCCTCGGCATTCGACACGGGCCGCCCGTGGGGTATCGGAACCCCGGCCGCATCGAGCAATATTTTGGTCAGTTCCTTGTCTTGGGCGATGGCCTCTGAAATGGCGCTGGTACGGTCTGTCTCGGCGGCCTGGATGCGGCGCTGCCGGCTACCCCAGCCGAACTGCACCATGCTGCCCGAAGTCATGCGCCGATAAGGGATTCCGCGCGTCACTGCGGCCTGAACGATGGCCCCGGTGCTGGGCCCGAGGCGCTCGTCCTCATCCAGCTCGCGCAGGCGTGCCAGTGCATCGGCGAGGTCGAATGGCGTGTCGTTCACTGCTGCATGGCATAGCGTTTGCGCGAGCTCGAACGCGAGTCGACCTACCTGCTCCTCGCTGTATTCGACCACGACCTGGAATACCCCTGCCTCAGTCGTTGCTGCAGTACGGCTGAAGGTCACCGGACATCCGGCCTGCACCTGCAGCCCAAGGGCGGCGAACTCCAGGGCGTGCGCTATGGAAATGGATTCTTCGTGACCCGCAGGCTTCAAGGAACCGATTTCCGGGAACCGTGCGCGCAGTCTGGCTTCGAAGTCGGGCATATCACCGATCAGGCATTCACTGCATGTCACAATGGCTTCAATCGTAGTGCGTCTACTCCACAGATTGGGGCCGCGCAACGCCCGGATGCGTGATACTTCCATTTTGTTTCCCCAAGTTACCCGGCCAGCTATGCCGCGGTAGGATGTTTATCCTAAAATAAGCTATTTAACCGCAGAGGACGCAAATAAATTCAAATGGTTAGCGTAACAAGCTTATTCACCCAGCGGGTGACTCAGCACAACTTGCCAAGGTCTTGTTTTTGCGAGTTGGGCGACAAGTCGCCCATCCCTGCCTACCCCGTTACCTCTGCGTCCTCCGCATCCTTTGCGGTGAAACGCCGTTTTTTATGTTTATTGGTCGGCCCTAAAGGTTTCGATTCCGGCGCGGATCAGTTCCAGAGGCAGGCCGAGTGCCCATGCCGCCCCGGCCGCCGCCAGAACATTCTCGATCTGCAGCCCTGCAACACCGGCGCCTGCCAGCATAATGCCGGACACTTCGACAAGTCGTGCTTCTTCATTGCCCGTAGCGAATGCCACGAAGCCGTCGCGTACCAGCACCGCTCGCTTCCCCTGTGTCAGGTGGTCAGTGATGGCCGGAATATCAGGGCAAGCGCCGAAGAGGATGACTTCGCCGTCGCATAGCGGCGCCATTTCCGCCACCATCGGGTCGTTGCCGTTGAGCACCGCCACCCCTTCCGGAAGCACTACGTCGACCTGGGTGCGCAGTACGTTGAATACCTGATCGGGTGTCTCAATGTAATATTTTCCAAAGTGCCGGACCGGGTCAATATCGGTGACGACGCCGACCTGGCATCGGTCGTAGGCCAGACCCTCGCTCAGGATTATATCGCTGCCATTCTCGAACACGGCTGCCTCGGCCACCCGGTTCAGCAGTACCTTGCGAGCGGCTGCCCAGGTCGCACGGTTCCCTTTTTCAACCAGTCGTTGATCATGATAGAGGCCGTCACTACATGCCAGGCCCACGCGCTTGCCGCTGAGGTGAAGCAGGAACGCCACCAGCCGTGCGACCAGATTGGTCCCGTTGGTTCCGGTGATGCCGACAATGGGGATGCGGCCGTTCGCACCTTCGGGGAACAGGCTGTCGACAATGGCCCGGCCAATGGGACGGGGTTCGCCGCTCGCCGGCTTGAGGTGCATAAGCAGACCGGGTCCGGCGTTGACCTCGACGATCGCGCCCCGCTGCTCATCGAGGGGACGCGAGATATCCTCGGCGACCAAGTCGACCCCCGCAACATCCAGCCCCACGATACGGGCCGCGAGAGAGACGGTTGCCGCCACATCCGGATGGACGAGGTCGGTCACGTCGAAAGCGACGTTGCCGTTGCGCTGGATCATCACTTCTGCGCCCAGTGGCGGTATGGCGTCGGGGGTGAAACCCTGGCGCGTGATTTCGAGCCGGACGGCCGGGTCTTTATCCACCAGAACCAGATTGAGCGGGTAATCCTCGGTCGTACCGCGCCGTGGGTCGGTATTGATCTGGGTATCGATAAGCTCAATGAGGGTCGAACGGCCATCGCCCACCACGGATGCAGACTCCCCGCGAGCCGCCGCCGCCAGGCGTCCGCCCACGACCAGCAGCCGGTGTTCGTTGCCGCGCACGAAACGCTCGACAATGACGGCGCTACCCTCGGCGAGCGCCAATTTGTAGGCGGCCTCGACCTCTTCGCGCGTCATCAGTTCGGTGGAGACTCCGCGGCCATGGTTGCCGTCGCGGGGTTTGACCACAACCGGAACGCCGATCTCCTCGGCGGCCTCCCACGCGTCTTCCGGGCTATCGACGAGGCGTCCTTCGGGAACCGGCACGCCGCAAGCCTGGAGCAGGTTCTTGGTCAGATCCTTGTCGCTCGAAATACTTTCGGCAATAGCGCTGGTCTGGTCGGTTTCGGCGGTCCAGATGCGGCGGCTCCGGACGCCGTAGCCCAATTGCACCAGGTTGCCTTCGGTCAGCCGGATAGCCGGAATGCGTCGATCCGAGGCTGCATCGACGATGCATGCCGTGCTGGGGCCGAGGCAAAGTGCATCGGCCAGATCGCGCAGGCGGGCAACCGTGGAGGGCATGTCGAACGGGCGATCCTCGATCGCCGCCATGACGAGATCGCGAGCAGCATACAGGCAGGCGCGGCTCACTTCTTCGTGGCGCGACCGCACAACGACTTTATAAACGCCCCGCACCGAGGTGCTGCGCGCTTTTCCGAAACCGCTCTGCATGCCTGCCAGGTTCTGCAACTCCAGGGTGACATGTTCGAGAATGTGTCCCGGCCAGGTACCCTCGCGCACCCGCTGCAGGAAGCCGCCTCGCTCGCCGACGCCGCAGCGGTGTTCGATCAGCGAGGGCAACCATGATGACAGGCGCTCGTAGAAACCGGGGATGGTATTGGAAGGCGAATCCTCCAGGTCTCCGATGTCAACCCATGCTTCGAGAACTGGACGGTATGTCCATATATTCGGTCCACGCAGAGGCACGATTTTGAGAAATTCGATTTTCTTTTCCATACAAATACTTAAAAGCCTCTCAGTGGATCCAGCCATTGGCGGGCCGAGCGGCAGAGCCGACGTGTTCTTTGGGATAACCCAGAAGGATAGGGTGATTTGAGCATATTGCGTTGTTGCTCGCAACTAGTCTGGAATAAACAAAAGGCGCCGTTTGCGTCGGGCACCATGCTCAAATCGCTCAGTGGCATATGGCTTGCAAATCTGTTGAGGGCTCTTGAGGTTAGGTGTGTCACAGGTAATTTTTACTTAGAAAAAGTTTTTAACCACGAATTTGCACGAATAAAACACGAATGTTCTGGAATAATCAGTTAGTTAGCCTGATTTACCTGTTTGGCGACACGATGATTGTCTTTAACTATTCGTGTTTATTCGTGAACATTCGTGTCATTCGTGGTTAATCGCCGTTTTTTAAACAACAAACAACTGGGAATGTTAACGCTGCATGCGGCAATCCGTTTACCGCAGGGGGCAGAAGATTTTTTGAAAATGGTCGTGTGGCGGGTGCTGTACTCTTGCTTTCAAGGCAAGTAAACTGCATTCCAGTGTGGCCCCCGGTGAGGCCATGAACCCCCAAGCAAAGATCCAAGGTAGATTTGTGAAAACCATCCCCTCTCTTCTTTCCGTGCCAACCGGCAAGTCTTTGCCCGATACCTGGCGCGCCGAGGTGGAGTCTCAGCTGGCCAACGAAGAGGAGATTCTGGCGTGGCTGGAGATCGATCTCGATGTGCGCCTGCATTTTACCCTGGGCCTGGTGGTCGTGACCAACCGTCGATTGCTTGCCAAGGGACTCGAAGAGACCGCATGGCGAGATTGGACTTACCGGAAAGGGCTAGTCCTCCAGCGTCACGATCATGCCGGGGTGGGTAGCCTGGAGCTGCACGACGACGAGGCGCGCCTCGCCTGCTGGCGCTACACTCTGGGCCATAATAGTGTCGCACTGCGGCTGGTCGAACACTTCGAGCAGCAACTTGCCGGCTTTCTCGCCGGGCATCCTGTCAGCCTCCCGGCAGAGGCTGTTTGCCCCAGCTGCAAGGCCCCGCTCATGCCGGGCCAGGAAGAGTGCCCCATCTGCACCAAGGAAATCCATGTCCCGCCCTCGACGTGGACGTTGTTCCGCCTGTGGCGCTTTGCCAAACCCTATAACGGACAGCTGCTTGCCGGCTTCCTGCTGACGCTGGCATCCACTGCCGCCACCCTGGTGCCACCTTACCTGACCATGCCATTGATGGACAAGGTGCTGATTCCCTACCAGAACGGCGCCCCCATCGATTACGGCACGGTGGCACTCCTGCTCGCGGGGCTGCTGGGGTCGGCGCTGGTGGCATGGAGCCTGGGCTGGGCACGCACCTACATCCTCGCCCTGGTGAGCGAGCGCATCGGGGCCGACCTGCGCACGACCACCTACGAGCATTTGCTGCGGCTCTCCCTGGAGTATTTCGGCGGCAAGCGCACCGGCGACCTGATGACCCGTGTCGGTTCCGAGACCGACCGCATCTGCGTGTTCCTTTCGCTGCACCTGCTGGACTTCGCCACGGACGTGCTGATGATCCTCATGACCGCGGCGATCCTGTTTTCGATCAATCCCTGGCTGGCGCTGGTGACATTGCTCCCGCTGCCCTTCATCGCCTGGATGATCCATGTGGTGCGCGACAAGTTGCGCACCGGCTTCGAGAAGATCGACCGGGTCTGGTCGGAAGTGACCAACGTGCTGGCGGATACCATTCCCGGCATCCGCGTGGTCAAGGCCTTCGCCCAGGAAAAGCGCGAAGCGGCGCGCTTTCGCGAGGCCAACCAGCACAACCTCGCGGTCAATGACCGGCTGAACAAAATCTGGTCCCTGTTCACGCCTACCGTGACCCTGCTGACCGAAGTCGGGCTGCTCGTGGTGTGGGCCTTCGGCATCTGGCAGGTCTCGCGCAACGAGATTACGGTGGGCGTGCTGGTCGCCTTCCTGGCCTACATCAGCCGTTTCTATACGCGGCTCGACTCGATGAGCCGCATCGTTTCGGTGACGCAGAAGGCCGCTGCTGGAGCAAAACGCATTTTCGATATTCTCGATCACGTATCCAGCGTTCCGGAGCCAACCACCCCGGTTCACCTCGAGCAGGTGCAGGGGGGGATCGAGATTCGCAACGCCGGTTTCCGCTATGGCAACCGCACGGTTATCCGGGGAGTCGACCTGACCATCGCCCCCGGCGAGATGATCGGCTTGGTGGGGCACAGCGGGTCGGGCAAGAGCACCCTGGCCAACCTGATTTGCCGTTTTTACGACGTGTCCGAGGGCTCGATCCGCGTCGACGGGGTGGACATCCGCTCCCTGCCGATATCCGAATATCGGCGCAACATCGGCCTGGTGCTGCAGGAACCTTTCCTGTTCTTCGGCACCATCGCCGAGAATATCGCTTACGGCAAACCCGATGCCACGCGGGCGGCAATCGTTGCCGCCGCCCGTGCCGCCCACGCCCACGAGTTCATCCTGCGCCTGCCGCAGGGCTATGACTCTCTGGCCGGCGAGCGCGGCCAAGCCCTGTCGGGTGGTGAGCGTCAGCGCATTTCCATCGCCCGGGCGTTGCTCATCGATCCGCGCATTCTGATCCTCGACGAGGCGACCTCGTCGGTCGATTCAACCACCGAAAAGGAAATCCAGAAAGCCCTGGATAACCTGGTTCAAGGGCGCACCACCATCGCCATTGCGCACCGGCTTTCGACCTTGCGCCGCGCCGACCGGTTGGTGGTTCTAGATCGCGGGCGGATTGCCGAGGTGGGCAGTCATGACGAGCTGATGGCCCGCGAGGGCGCCTATTTCCGCCTCTATCAGGCGCAAGCGCGCAACGTGGATACGGACATGGACGAGCAGGAACCGGATGTCGAGAATAACGGGAAGCCGCATGAAAAAGTCGAATGATTTCCAACTCACCCGCAATGCCTTCGGCAGGCTGGTTTTTACCGGGGCCGACGGCGAAATTCATGATGGCGTGGTGCCTGTACATGCCTTTCCCATCGCCGCCCCTGCGGAGGGAATCTCACTGGTCACTGCCGACGGGCACGAACTGGCCTGGATCGATAGACTGACGGATTTGCCGGACGAATCTCGTCTTCTTCTGGAAGAAGAGCTGGCGAGCCGGGAATTCATGCCGGAAATTCGCGGCATCCTCAGCGTATCCAGCTTTGCCACGCCCAGCGCGTGGCAGGTGGAAACCGACCGTGG
>NZ_DATKTK010000063.1:0-30916 GCF_035531155.1 Sulfuricella sp.
TTGGATCCTCATGCCTGGCTGAAGGACACCCTGGAGAAATTGCCTGCCTGGCCCAATAGCCGTATTGATGAGTTGTTGCCACTGAAGGCAGCATTACCGTAAATCCCGCCGCCGGTGGAGTGGGACGGCTGGCCGCTTACGTCGCAATTGCGTGGAGTATTGGTCAGTTCGATTCATAGCTATGATTTCCGCCCTTATTAAATCGTCGCATAGGACATATTCCATTACCCGCATGAGCATGTTTCCGCCCTTGTAAACAATACAACCCTGGCTGGATATCAAAACGGCTGACAATTTCACGAAACAACCATTAAGGAAGTGTGTCTTCTTCTGGGTTTGTAAGTCAAGGTGTACGAATGTCGCAACGACGATACCCCTTGTTGGGGACATTGAGGTCCAAAGAGGTTCACGGAAACGTCAAGAATCCGACTATCTCTAAGTTGCTAAAAGACCGCTTTCAGCAGATTCTGTTGAAAAACTCTAATTTTTCGAAACGCTGAAGTCTTGCCAAAAGTCCGTTACCCATACAAAGGCCATTAATTGCCTTTGTATGGGCGAATCAGACGCCCTACAACGAACCATCAGGCAATACACGATCCTTATAGCACGTCCTTCGAAGGAAAACTTGCCAAAGAGGCTTAAATTTTTTCAAACGCCATGAAAAAAGAGTTTTTCAACAGAATTTGCCAGTTTCAGACCTCCATGAATCATTAGCCAATGTCCTGTTGTAGCGAAAAAGCAGTCGGTTTTGTTTTATGATAAACGTGTAATGGTATTTGACTCCATTTATTTTGCGTTCAATGGCCACCTGTTTACGACTGGGTTGGCGCCGACAAGGCTGGAATAGCAGGAGATTTTCGATGTCCTTACAGAAGAATTCAGGTGCAGTTCGCCGCTTTGCAAAGCTGATGAAGTTTGCCGCTTGGCTACAGAACATTCCCAACAAAGTCACGCCGCCACCATTTCGGCTAATCCAGATTGGCTCAGCGTTTTGGCAGTCACGCGTGCTTCACGTCGCCACACGTTTGAACATTGCATCCGTGCTGGGAGACGGACATCTCACAACTGAAGTCATTGCAGCGCGAGTCTCCGCACAACCGGACGCCATTTACCGTCTGCTCCGCATGCTGGCGGCCATGGGTGTATTTGAAGAAGTGTCGCCTCGGGTCTTCAAGAACAATGCGCTTTCCGACCACTTGCGAGAAGATAACCCGAAGAACGTCAGAGCACTGATCTTGATGCACAACTCGATTGAGATGAGCCAGCCTTGGTATGAGCAACTGGAACAAGGGGTGCGCAGCGGGGAAGTTCCGTTCCAGATTTCTCACGGACACGAACTGTATTCCTACATGGACGACCATGCCGAATTCGATTCGCTGTTTGCCCGCGCCATGGACAGTGTGGAGGCATTGACGGGCGACAGCTTTGCCACCGACTTCGATTGGGGGCGCTTTGATCGCGTCATTGACATTGGTGGCTCGAAGGGAAGTAAATCATTGGCCATATTGAGGCGGCATTCGCATCTCACGGCTTTAGTGTTTGACCGGGATCAGGTTATTCAAACAGCGGCAACATATTGGACCGGAAAGGAATCGTCAGCCCTTCTTTCCCGATTAACCTACCAGAGCGGGGACCTGCTTGTATCGGTTCCAGCAGCCAAAGACAACAAGGACATCTACTTGCTGAGTGCCGTCCTGCACGGCATGGATGACGAGAACTGCGTCAAGGTGCTGCGAAATCTGACCACCGCATGTGCCGGTACTGGTGCCCGCATTGCTCTAATGGAGTTGGTTGTTTCGGAATTGAAGGCCGATTTTTCCAGTGCCGCCTTCGACATGCAGATGTTCATGGGCACCCGAGGTAGGGAGAGGACCCTTCCTCAGTGGCAGAGCCTTTTCGATCAATCCAGATTGGTGCTTGAAGAGCAAGTTGGCCTTCAATCAATCGGGAAGATACTGGTGCTCAGGCCGAAGGCTTGAGACTTTTGTGGTGAGCTCTGATTGAGATGGATCCCAGATATTTCTGCGAAGTCGCCAGCCGTCGCCGAATCAGGCAGATAGACCACCCAAGTTGAAAGTCCGCTTCCCACTGCATTTCAGCCGATCAAGATGCCTACATCGACAGACTGCTTGGGTCGGGTACGGAAGTTCGCCTTTCCCGATAGCAGACGTTGGCCTCGATGTAGTGATGGCGGGCAGCTAAGTGCCAGCTACAGCCCATCGAGCCGCTGCGGTCGTATGTCCATTTCATACTAATTCTGTTGAAAAACGCTTTTTTCATGGCGTTTGAAAAAATTTAAGCCTCTTTGGCAAGTTTTCCTTCGAAGTACGTGCCAGAGATCGTGTATTGCCTGATGGTTCGTTGTAGGGCGTCTGATTCGCCCATACAAAGGCAATTAATGGCCTTTGTATGGGTAACGGACTTTTGGCAAGACTTCAGCGTTTCGAAAAATTAGAGTTTTTCAACAGAATCAGCACATGACAGCCATTCAGATAACCTCAAATTTTATAATTGCCAATGGCTGCTTGATTAATTATCGGCGACTGATTTGATTGGAATATGCAGGCAAGGTCTCAATGAGTACTTTGGAAAATATGGCATTCTCCATATTCCAACTTTATTTTGTACGCGCCAACTTTATTTGTTGGGATTCGGCTTTGTTTTGTATTAACACGGAACACCATCTCCGCAGGTTGGCGTCGAAAAAAAACGCAACTTAAAAAGCCCTCGACATCACCCAGCCGCCGCACCATTCACGCCAGTAAAATGCTGTCATTCCTGCTGCAATATCGCGGCTGAACCCCTCGCTTCACCGGCCAAGATGGTTGACGCCAACCTAATGTTAACTGTTGCGGTTGGTGATTGAATCTGCCCCCTTAAAAAACCTATGGTTAACTATTGTTCATTTGCATTGAATAAATAGACGGCTATATTCTGAACACGTGATTAGATATTTACCCATTGCAATATCTCCTGCGTCAAAAGATTTTTACAGCAATGCTTCTAGCGGCAATGTTTGCTTTTGCCAATCACAACAGCGATTTTTGGGTGATACGGGGTTTGCCGATTGATGCGCTATGTCTGGTATCGATTTAATTTGTATCCCTTCAATATCGCTGAAAATGGACGAAAAACTCAGGGCAATAACGCGTGTGCCTGAACACATTAACTTTGCAGCCCGCTGCGCAATTTCGCATCAACCCGATATTCCGTTGATGTTTGATTCAACGACCATGCTGGCTTGGTGGCGTTTCCTGGAATACAAATCTTAAAAGGAATAAATCATGCTTAAAAATTTTATGCACTCTACAACCAAAAGCAACTTCAATGAAACCAACAAGGTTATGGAACCTGCCAAGGCGCCGGTAGAAGTCAAACCAGAGAATCAAGCACCCCCAAAAAAAATAGCGCCGCGTGAAGAGGGCAATAAACTGATCGTGGGCCCAAATATCAAACTTAAAGGCTCGGAAATTACTGATTGCCATATTCTGGTGGTCGAGGGCAGAGTCGAAGCATCCATGAATAGCCGGGACATTCGCATCGCTGAAGGCGGGGTATTCTCAGGCAAGGCCGAAATAGATGTCGCAGAAGTGAGGGGACTGTTCGAGGGTGAGCTAACTGCGCGCAAGCAATTGGTGATTTATGCTTCAGGAAAAGTCACTGGAAAAATTCGCTATGGCGCATTAACCATAGAAGAAGGCGGAGTAATCTCAGGCGACGTGGCTACAATAGTCAAAGACACTCAAAACGCCAAAACGGTGACCATTGCCGAGCCGATCAAAGCGGTGCCAAGCCCAGCAGAAACACCCGAAGCAGAGCATGTCCATGCATCCTCTGTTCTGGGTCGTACCCAACTGGGTGGTCGGCGCAGCTAACAGCCCGATTACTAACATGGGGGACGACGACAAGTTGTCGCGTTCCTAAGTGAGTGGATCCAGGCCTACAGGAAAAGAACGTGTGTTTGCAGCAGACGCGGATTCGCAAGCGGTTACTCGACTCAAAACTGGTCAGGCGGTTCCGGCGTGAAGATATCCTCACGATGTGCTGATTTCCAGGACACCAACCGGACGGTTGATGCGCGTCGGACTGTATGACCGCAACGGGTCGCGAAGCGAAGTTCGCTTTTCCCGATAGCGGACTGTGGCCTGAATGAAGTGACGGTGGTCCGCCTAGTGTCGGTGACTGACGCTCACTTGCCGACTCTGAATGGCTGCTCCACGTCTGGAGCAAACACTCGCCCATAAATGCTCGACCGTCCGGTGTTGGCACGAGGCAAACCTTCAGGTTCTGACTTGATCTCGCACTGCAGGTAAGATCAAGTCAGAACTTTTACTGATTACCCCAGTTCCTTCAACAGCCGCACAATCTCTTCCACCCGGTTCTTCACTTCCGGCATGTCCCGGCTGACTTTCAGGCGGTCCGGTCCGGCCAGTTTGCAGCCGGGCTTGCTCTGGATCATCTGGATGATTTTCATCGGATCGATCGGCGGATTGGGGATGAATTGCAGCGTGATGCCGCCGCCGCTCGCATCGATTTTGGCGATGCCGAGCGGTTTGGCGAGGATGCGCAGGCGGTGGGTGTCGAGCAGGGCGCTGGCCTGCGACGGCAGCAGACCGAAGCGGTCGATCAGTTCCTCGTGAAGCTGATCCAATTCGTCCAGAGTGGCGCAGTTCGCCAGGCGCTTGTACAGGGTAAGGCGTTCGTTGACGTCGCCGCAATAGTCGTTGGGCAGCAATGCCGGGCTGTGCAGGTTGATTTCAGTGGTGATGCCTAGCGGCTGGGAGATGTCCGGTTCCTTGCCTGCCTTGAGCGCTTTTACTGCCTGGTTGAGCATTTCGGCGTAGAGGTTGAAACCGATCTCCTGCATTTCCCCGCTTTGCGATTCACCCAGAATTTCGCCCGCGCCGCGGATTTCCAGGTCGTGCATGGAAAGATAGAAGCCGGCGCCCAGGTCTTCCAGAGACTGGATCGCGTCCAGGCGTTTCCTCGCCTGCGGCGTGATGCCATCTTCGCCGGGAGGCGTAAGCAGATAGGCGTAGGCCTGATGGTGGGAGCGTCCGACGCGCCCGCGCAACTGGTGTAGCTGGGCGAGGCCGAACTTGTCGGCGCGGTGGATGATGATGGTGTTGGCGGTGGGAATGTCGATACCGGTTTCGATGATGGTGGTGCACAGCAGCAGGTTGAAGCGCTGCTGGTAAAAGTCGCGCATCACATGCTCCAGTTCCCGCTCGCGCAGTTGGCCGTGAGCCACTGCTATGCGCGCTTCGGGCAGGAGCTGGGTGAGTTTTTCACGCACGTTGAGGATGGTTTCGACCTCATTGTGCAGGAAATAGATTTGCCCGCCGCGCTTGAGCTCGCGCAGCACCGCCTCGCGGATGACGCCGTCGCTGTCGGGGCTGACGAAGGTCTTGATGGACAGGCGGCGCTGCGGCGCGGTGGCGATGACGGAAAAATCGCGCAGGCCTTCCAGCGACATCGACAGGGTGCGCGGGATGGGGGTGGCGGTCAGAGTCAGCACGTCGACCTCGGCGCGCAGGGCTTTGAGTTGCTCCTTCTGGCGCACGCCGAAGCGGTGTTCCTCGTCGACGATCACCAACCCCAGATTCTTGAACTTGATGTCTTTCTGGATCAGCTTGTGGGTGCCGATGACGATGTCGATCTTGCCCTCTGCCATGCCCTTGAGCGCTTCGGTCTGTTCCTTGGCGGAGCGGAAGCGCGACAGCTCGGCAATTTTGATCGGGAACTCGGCGAAGCGATCGGAAAAGTTCTGGAAATGCTGTTCGGCGAGCAGGGTGGTGGGCACCAGGATCGCCACCTGCTTGCCGTCGGCCACGGCGACGAAGGCGGCGCGCAGCGCGACCTCCGTTTTGCCGAAGCCGACATCGCCGCAGATCAGGCGATCCATCGGTTTGCCGGAGGTCATGTCCTCGATGACTGCCTGGATTGCGGCGGCCTGGTCCGGGGTTTCCTCGAACTCGAAACTGGCGGAGAACGCCTCGTAATCCTGCGGCTTGATCTGGAACACGTGCCCCTGGCGCGTGGCGCGCTGGGCGTAGAGATTGAGCAGTTCGGCGGCAGTGTCGCGCGCCTGCTTGAGCGCTTTCTTCTTGGCTTTTTCCCACTGGCCGCTGCCGAGCTTGTGCAGCGGCGCAGCTTCCGGCGATGCGCCGCTGTAGCGGCCGATCAGGTACAGATGCGAAACCGGCACGTAAAGCTTGTCGCCACCGGCATACTCGAGGAGCAGAAACTCCGTTTCGCCTTCGCCCAGATCCAGGCTGACCAGCCCCAGGTAGCGGCCGATGCCGTGCTGTTCGTGCACCACCGGGTCATTGATGCGGACCTCGGACAGGTCGCGCAGCATGTTTTCCACGGTCGACTTGCGCGCAGCGTCGCGGCGCCGTATCTGGCGGACCTGGGTGGCATACAACTCGCTTTCCGTGATGAAAGCGAGTGAGGGCTGAGGGGTGAGGGGTGAGGCGGGAAGAACGAAACCGGTGCTCAAAGGACCCGTGCCGAGCATGAACTTTTCCTGGCTTCCCAGGAAATCGGCATAGGTTTCGCAGGGCGCCGGTTTCAGGCCGTGTTCTGCCAGGAATTGCAGCATGGTTTCGCGCCGGCCCAGGCTTTCTGCCAGGATCAGGATGCGGCCGTCGAAATCGGCAATGAACTGCTGCAACCGGCTGACCGGATTTTCGGCGCGGCGGTCCACCTGAATCGAGGGCAGCGGCTCGCTGACGGGTTTGTCTGCGATTTCCTCGGCGCTCAGCTCGATGCGCGGGTAGGGCTTGAGTGCTCCGAACAGCGCCTCCACCGTGAGGAACAGCTCCTGCGGTGGCAACAGCGGCCGGTCGCGGTCGCCGCGCAGCAGTTGATAGCGCGACTGGGTGTCGCGCCAGAAATTCTGTGCTGCCGTTTCCAGTCCGTGGTACTGGCAGACCAGTGCATCTTGCGGCAGGTAATCGAACAGCGTGGCGGTGCTCTCGAAAAACAGCGGCAAATAATATTCGATGCCGTGTGGCGCGAGGCCCGCGCTGACGTCCTTGTACAGACGGCTCTTGGAAGGGTCACCCTCGAATTTTTCGCGGAAGTTGCGGCGGAAAGTGTCCTGGCCGATTTTGTCCAGCGGGAACTCGCGCGCCGGCAGCAGGCGGACATCCTTGACCGGGTAGATGCTGCGCTGGGTGTCCGCATCGAAGGTGCGGATGCTCTCGATCTCGTTGTCGAACAGGTCGATGCGGTAGGGCAGTGGACTGCCCATCGGGAACAGGTCGACGATACCGCCGCGTACGCTGTATTCGCCGGGGCTTAACACCTGGGTGACATGGGTATAGCCGGCCAAGGTCAGCTGGCCGCGCAGGGCGTCCAGATCGAGTTGAGTGCCCTGCTTCAGGAAAAAAGTGTGCGCCGCCAGGAATTCGCGCGGCGGCAGGCGGTAAAGTGCGGTGGTGGCGGGAATGATGGCGACATCGCAGGCGTTTTGCGAAATCTGGTAGAGTGTGGCCAGACGCTCCGAAATCAGGTCCTGGTGCGGGGAGAACTGGTCGTAGGGCAGGGTTTCCCAGTCCGGCAGCAGGTGAACCGAAAGAGCCGGCGCGAAATAAGGGATTTCGTCGTGCAGGCGCTGGGCATCCGCAGCCGTTTCGGTGAGGATGATCAGAGGTCGTTTTTGTCCCGCCAGCTGCGCCAGCGCCAAGGCATCGCTCGAGCCTTGAAGGCTGGCGTAGCGCTTGCGCGATCCTGGGGCGGGAAGGGGTTGGCCTAATAGCATGGAATAGCAACGAAAACCGGGCATTATAAAGCAATTTCTGCTAGATTTCAGGGTAAGATAACTCGAATAATCATAAGGAGATCATCATGACTGAGAAAAACTCGAACATGCTTTCCACCGAGGAAATCAAGCAAGCGGCGAGCACTTCGGTTGAGGGAGGGGTGGATATCCGCGCGAAAGTCCGCGATTTGACGTTGCGCGCCCTGAAAACCCGGAAGCTGAGCACCGAAGAGATCCGGCCTGTGATCAATGCCGTAACGGAAGGGATCAGCGTGGGTGCAGCGAAACGCGCCGGCGAAGTGAAGTCCGCCCTGTCCGAAGGATTGGCCGGGATGGATGAGGCGCTGACGAAAGCGGCGGAGGCAACCCGCCTGGCGCTGGAGCAGTTGACTTCCCATGCCAAGGATTTTTCCGAAAGTGAGTTGGAGTGGGCACTGGTCAATCTCAAGCGCATGGAGGAGGAATTTCTCGACACCGTGAGCGTGGTCGCCGATTCTGCGGCGGGCAAGATCAAACAGGAGCTGAAAGATCTGGTTGTTCACGCCCGGCGTGCAGGCACCGATACTGGCGCCAAGGTCGCCGAAACGGTGAGTACGCTCGGTAGCAAGGTTTCCACGACGCTGCATGAAAGCAAAGTTGTAGGCAAGGACGCGGCACGCGAGATGAGTGCGCGCCTGGCGTCGCTGGCAAGCGGCATTCTCGCCGGCATGGCAGATGCACTGCATGAAAAGGCGGAGAAATTGAAGGGGAAGAGCGGAGAGTGAGGAATTTGGATTTAGTACAGGTAGGGGCAAGGGGTAAGGTCAAAAGCGGAGAGGGAGCATGCACTCCTCACTCCTCACCCCTTACTCCTCGCGTTCGTTAGGCCCCGATGTTTCTGGAAACCCTCAATGTAGTGCGCGACCTGCCGCGCCTGCACGAAATTACCTCTACCCTGATCCGCTATGGCATGGCGGATATCGTGCGCACGCTGGGAATCGGCACACTGCTCGAACGGGCGGGGCGCTTTCTCCACTGGAAGGCGCGAAGCGATGTCATGCACCTCGACGCGCCGGTGCGGGTGCGTCGTGCACTCGAAGAGCTGGGGCCGACCTTCGTCAAGCTCGGGCAGGTGATGGCGACCCGGGTGGACATGTTCCCACCCAACTGGATCGCCGAGTTCGAGAAGCTTCAAAGCGGCGTGCCGCCGGTCCCTTTCGAAAGCCTGTTGCCGCAGCTTGAAGCGGCCCTGGGTTGCTCCCCCCACGATATTTTCCAGGAGTTGCAGACCGAGGCAGTCGCTGCCGCCTCCATTGCCCAAGTGCACCATGCCAAGCTTCAGGATGGTACGCCGGTGATCCTGAAAATTCGTCGTCCCGAGATTCGCACCAAGATCGAGGCCGACCTGCGCATCCTGATGCACCTCGCGCGCCTGATCGAGTTCGAAATGCCGGAAATGCGGCGCTATCAGCCGATCCAGATCGTCCTGCAGTTTACCCGCTCCATTCGGCGTGAACTCGATTTTGTGGCCGAGGCGCGCAACATCGACCGATTCGCCGAGAATTTCGCCGGCTCCGATACTGTCGTGATCCCCAGGGTGTACTGGGAGTGGACCAGCGAAGTCATGAATGTGCAGCAGTGGGTCGACGGCATACCCGGCAACAATCTGGCGGCGGTCGAAGCCGCCGGGCTGAACCGCAAGCTGCTCGCCACGCATGGAGCCGATGCGGTGCTCAAGATGATCATGGTCGATGGCTTTTATCATGCCGATCCGCATCCCGGCAATGTGTTCTACCTGCCCGGCAACCGTATCGCCATGATCGATTTCGGCATGGTGGGCCGGTTGATGGAGGGGCGCCGCAACCAGATTGTCGACCTGCTCGCCGCCCTGGCCGGCAAGGATGATGAAGCGATGCTCGACGTGCTGCTGGAATGGACCGGCGACGCGACAGTGGATGAATCGAAGCTGGCCGCGGATGTCAACGAATTCGTCTTCAATTATGCCAACGTGCCGCTCAAGGATCTGCGCCTCGGCAAGCTACTGAGCGAACTGACCGTGATCATGCGCGACCACTACCTGGTGATGCCCGCCGACCTCGCCATGCTGTTCAAGGCGCTGATTACCCTGGAGGGCCTGGGCCGTCAGCTCGACCCGGACTTCGACATGGTGGCGCACCTCACGCCATTCGTGCGGCGGGTGATCACCGAGCGCTACATGCCTGATGCGCTATTCAAGCGCGGCAAGCGCAATTTCCATGAAGTTCTTTCCCTCGTCACCAGTCTGCCGCGTGATGTGGCTCGCCTGATCAAGGAAGTGCGGCGCGGAAAGTTCAAGATCGACCTCGACCTCAAGCGCCTCGACCATTTTTCTCACCAGATTGACCTCAGCGTCAACCGCTTGACGTTCGGCATTTTGACCGCCTCGCTGGTGATCGGCTCCTCGATCGTGTTGACGGTGGAGGGCGGCCCGACCCTGTTTGGATTGCCACTGTTCGGCCTGCTCGGTTTTCTGGTGGCTTTCTTCAACAGCGTCTGGCTGATTTTCTCGATCTGGCGGGCGGGCCGGGATTAGCTGCCCAGCTGCATGCTATATTGAAATGTCGCAAACAATGCGGAGATTGGCTCCATGCAGCAATGCGAACCCGCTGACCTTTCCCGGATACTGACGCCGATCCTCGATCGCCATGGGCGCGATGCTTCGCGGCTGCTGCAGATGCTGCGCGAGGTTCAGGATGCCTGCCATTACATCCCTTCCGAGGCCATCGACCGCATTGCTGCGCATTTGGGCGTGCCACGGGTCGATGTGGAGGGCGTGGCCGGTTTTTATTCCTTCCTGTCCACCCGCCCGGTCGGGGAATACCGGATACTGTTCAGTGGCAACATCACCGACCAGATGCTCGGCAAGGACGAGCTGATGGAGTACCTGTGCAACAAGCTCTGGGTCGAGCCGGGCAAGGTGTCGGAAGACGGCCTGGTGAGCGTCGACAGCACCTCCTGCACCGGCCTGTGCGACCAGGGGCCGGCGGCGCTGGTCAACGGCTGGCCGCTGACCAACCTGGACCGGAATCGACTCGACCTGATCGGCGAGCTGATCCGTGCCCGCAAGCCGGTGGCCGAATGGCCGCCGATGCTGTTCGAAACAGTGGACAATCTTCGCCGCACCGATGCGCTGCTCGGCGAGCCGCTGGTGCCGGGCAACGGCATCCGCGCGATGCTTTCGCGAGGCGCGAAGGAAACCCTGGCCGAGATGGACACATCCAATCTGCGCGGCCGCGGCGGCGCAGGCTTCAAGACCGCGTCGAAATGGTCGTTCTGTCATGCTGCCATCGTCGAGGAGGAAGGCGGCGTGATCTGCGATGTCGGCGGGAATCCGGAACGCTACATCGTGTGCAACGCCGACGAGGGCGAGCCCGGCACGTTCAAGGACCGGGTGCTGCTTAACAGTTACGCCAACCTGGTGTTCGAGGGCATGACGGTGGGCGCGCACGTGGTCGGCGCAAGCAAAGGCTTCCTCTACCTGCGCGGCGAGTATCGCTATCTGCTGGAACAGCTGGAAAAAGTGCTGCAAAAGCGTCGCGAGGCCGGCCTGCTGGGCGACAACATACTCGGCCAGACGGACTTCAGCTTCGACATCGAAATCCATCTTGGTGCGGGCGCCTACATCTGCGGCGAGGAATCCGCCCTGATCGAATCGCTCGAAGGCAAGCGCGGCCGCCCGCGCAACCGTCCGCCGTTCCCGGTGACGCACGGCTACAAGGGCAGGCCGACCGTGGTGGACAACGTCGAAACCTTCGCCTGCGCGGCAAAAATCGCGGAGCGGGGCGGCGCCTGGTTCGCGGCGATGGGCACCGCGCAGTCGACGGGCACCAAACTGCTTTCGATTTCAGGCGATTGCACGAGCCCTGGCATCTACGAATACCCGTTCGGCGTCACAGTGCGCCAGATACTCGCCGATTGCGGCGCCAAGGACCCTTATGCGGTCCAGGTGAGCGGGCCTTCCGGCACCCTGATTTCATGGAAGGAATTCGACCGCAAAATCGCCTTCGAGGACTTGCCCACGGCGGGCGCTTTCATGGTGTTTCAGCGCAAGCGCGACCTGTTTCAAACCGCGCGGAACTTCGTGCACTTCTTCGCGCATGAGAGCTGCGGATTCTGCACGCCGTGTCGGGTCGGCACCGAGTTGCAGAAGAAGATCATGGACAAGATTGCGAGCGGGCACGGCACCGCCTCCGACCTGGAGGAGATGAGAAGCCTCGGCCATATTCTCAAAACCATGAGCCATTGCGGGCTGGGCAGCAGCGCCGCCAACCCGGTGCTGGACAGCCTGGAAAAGTTTCCCGACGTCTACGAGCGCAAACTGAAGGCGCTGGCCTTCGAGCCGGCCTTCGACCTCGACGGCGCGCTGGAAACCGCGCGCAAGATTACCGGCCGCGACGACGAATGGGCGCACCTATGAGCAAGACCATCACCATCGACGGGCTAGCCGTGCCGTTCCAGGAAGGTCAGACCATCATGGACGCGGCGCTGGCGGCCGGCGTCTACATTCCGCACCTGTGCCATAACCCGGAATTCAAGCCTCACGGCAGCTGCAAGCTATGTACCGTCAACGTCAACGGGCGCAATGTCGCATCCTGCACCATGCCCGCTGTAGAAGGCCAATTGGTGCTGAGCGACATCGCGGAACTCAATGCGGAACGGCTTGCCCTGACGCAAATGCTGTTCGTCGAGGGCAACCACCTCTGCCCGGCGTGCGAAAAAAGCGGCAACTGCCAGCTCCAGGCCGTTGCCTACTATCTCGGCATGATGAGCCCGCACTACAACCACTTCTATCCGCAGCGCGAGGCGGACGCCTCCCATCCCGACGTGATGCTCGACCGCAACCGCTGCATTTATTGCGAGCTCTGCGTGCGAGCCAGCCGCGAGGTGGACGGCAAGAACGTGTTCGGCCTTTCCGGGCGCGGGATTAAAACCATCCTGGTCGTCAATTCGGCTAGCGGCCTGCTGGGCGACACCGATCTCGCCGTCACCGACAAGGCCGTCCAGGTGTGCCCGACCGGGGCGATCCTGATCAAGCGTCAGGGATATGCCGTACCGATCGGCCAGCGTGTTTTTGACCGCCTCACCATCAAGGACGTGCAGACCGGGGGCAGCCATGAGTGAGCAGAGCGACCGTGCCGGTCGCTTCCCTCCCCCCAGCCCTCTCCCACAAGTGGGCGAGGGGGACTCTGTGTCGCCCACTGGCGACACTATGAAAAAAATTCGCATCGCCACCTGCTCCTTGGCGGGATGCTTCGGCTGCCACATGTCGTTCCTCGATATCGACGAGCGCCTGTTCGGTCTGATCGAGCTGGTCGAGTTTGACCGTACTCCGCTGACAGACATCAAGCACTGCGGACCGTGCGACATCGGCCTCGTCGAAGGGGGCGTGTGCAATGCCGAAAACGTCCATGTGCTCAAGGAGTTCCGCAAGAACTGCAAAGTGCTGGTGGCGATTGGCGCCTGTGCCATCAATGGCGGAGTTCCCGCGATGCGCAACAACATCGATCTGTGGGACTGCTTCCAGGAAGTGTACTGCTATGAGGGTGGGCTGGAGTGCGGCCAAATACCCAACGATCCCGAACTGCCGCTGCCTTTCGACAAGGTGCACCCGGTCTACGAGGTGGTGAAGGTGGATTATTTCCTGCCCGGCTGCCCGCCCTCGGGCGACGCGATCTGGAAGTTCCTGACTGACCTGTTGAACGGCCGGGAGCCGAAGCTGGATTATGAGCAGCTGCATTTTGATTAATTTCTTTACCGCAAAGGACGCAAAGGATCGCAAGGTAAATCAACCTAGAAACCTCAATTGAACCGCAGAGACGCAGAGGCGCCGAGAAAAAACAATGCGTTATAGCATTGTGCGACCTCACCCATCTGTTTCTCTGCGTCTCCGCGCCTCTGCGGTTAAGCAATTGCCATTTTTAGGATCAATGTTTTTGTTTTTCCTTCGCGTACCTTTGCGTCCTTCGCGGTTAATGGGTTTATTATGACTTTTGAACTGGAAACCGCCGCAAATCCGGAAGGACTCAAGCGCGTGGTGATCGAGCCGGTCTCCCGGGTGGAGGGCCATGGCAAGGTCACCCTCCTGCTCGACGACGAAAACCGCGTACACCAGGCGCGGTTTCATATTGTCGAATTCCGCGGTTTCGAGAAATTCATTCAGGGTCGGCCCTACTGGGAAGTGCCGGTGATCGTTCAGCGCTTGTGCGGCATCTGCCCGGTGAGCCATAACCTGGGGGCTGCCAAGGCGATGGACATGATCGTTGGCGCACAGTTGACGCCTAGCGCCGAGAAGCTGCGCCGCCTCATGCATCTGGGCCAGGTGCTCCAATCCCATGCGCTGCATTTTTATTATCTGGCCTCGCCCGACTTGCTATTCGGCTTCGACAGCGACGTGGCCAGGCGCAACATCGTCGGCGTGGTCGCCGCCTATCCGGATGTCGCCCGGCAGGGCGTAGCCTTGCGCAAGTATGGGCAGGAAGTGATCCGGCTCACGTCCGGCAAGCGGATTCACGGCACCGGGGCGATCCCCGGCGGCGTGAACAAGAACCTGTCGATGGAAGAGCGTGACTCCCTGCTGAAGGACATCGATCAGATGGTTGCCTGGAGCCGGGATTCGGTGGAACTGATCAAGAAGATCTACTGCGATCGGCCGGATTTTTACAATGGTTTCGGCTACTTCAAATCCTCCTTCATGAGCCTGGTGCGGGACGACGGCGCCCTGGATCTTTACCACGGCGGATTGAGGGCCAAAGATGAGCATGGCCAGACGATTTTCGACCATGTCGATTACAGCCATTACTGGGACTATATCCACGAGGAAGTGAAATCCTGGTCCTACATGAAATTCCCCTTCATCCGGTCGAGGGGCAGGGAGGAGGGATGGTACCGGGTCGGCCCGCTCGCCCGGATCAACAATTGCGACTTCATCCCGACGCCGCTGGCCGAGACTGAAAGGAAGTCGTTCAAGGCATTCGGTGGCGGCAGCGCCACCCAGTCCACGCTGGCCTATCACTGGGCGCGCATGATCGAAATGCTGCATTGCGCCGAGGCCATTCAGGAGCTGCTGCACGACAACGACTTGCTGGGTAGCGACCTAGTCAGCCGGGGCGAGCGGGCGCTGCGTGGCGTAGGCGTGATCGAGGCGCCGCGCGGCACCCTGATCCACCACTACCGCATCAACGAGGATGAGCTGATTGTCCGTGCCAATCTGATCGTTGCCACCACCCACAACAATCAGGCTATGAACGAAGCGGTGAGGCAAGTGGCCCTGCAATACCTGGACGGCCAGCAACTGACCGAAGGCCTGCTCAATTACATCGAAGTGGCGATCCGCGCCTTCGATCCGTGCTTGTCCTGCGCCACCCATGCCGTGGGCAAAATGCCGCTGGAGGTGGAACTGGTGGACGCGGGGGGGAAGGTGATCGACCGCTTGAACAAGAACTCAGACGGCCGGTGCGACGCTTGATAGCGCCGCTGCTCATCTTCGCTTACGGCAATCCGAGCCGGGGCGACGACGCCCTAGGGCCGCAGTTGCTCGATCTGCTTGCCGAGAGCCGGACGCAGCATCTCGAGTGGCCAGAATTCGAGCTGGTCACCGATTTCCAGTTGCAGGTCGAGCACGCGGTGGACCTGGAAGGGCGCGACCTCGCGCTGTTCATCGACGCCAGCGTGTCCTGTCCGAGCCCATTTCTGTTTTCCCCTCTTCATCCGGCGCAGGATGCCAGATACACCACCCACGAAATGTCCCCGGAAGCCGTGCTGCACGTGTTCGAGAAGGTTTACCAAAGGCCAGCCCCCCCCTCATTCCTGCTCTCGGTGCGTGGGGAAAGCTTTGAACTGGGTGAACCGCTAAGCCGGGCGGCAATTGAGAACCGGGATGCGGCTTTGGCGTTGCTGGTACAATTGTGTTCTCAACCTAACCTCAAAGTTTGGCAAACTATCACCACCGTCATTCCCGCAAAAGCGGGAATCCAGTGTTTCTGATACATGGAAAAACAGCCTTGCGTTTATTTACTAGCCAGTCGAAGAAACGGCACCCTTTATGTCGGTGTAACCTCCGATATTGTGAAACGTGTATGGCAGCACAAAAATGATCAAGCTGAAGGCTTTACCAAGAAATATACAATCCATAATTTAGTCTACTATGAGTTTCACGAAAACATGCTCTCAGCCATACAAAGGGAAAAGCAGATCAAGAAATGGCGAAGAAACTGGAAAATAGAGTTGATTGAGAAACGGAATCCATCCTGGTTCGATCTCTGGAGTGAAATTGTTTAACAATTACTTAGGTTCCCGCTTTCGCGGGAATGACGGTCTTTTTGAATCATGCTTGATCTAGATTCCATTTTCGCCGAAGGCGGCGTGCTGGCGCGCGCCTTCAAGGATTACCGCGTTCGCAGCCAGCAGCTTGAGATGGCGCGGACCATTTCTGCCGCCATCGAAAAGCACGAAATCCTGGTGGCTGAAGCCGGTACCGGCACCGGCAAGACCTACGCCTATCTGGCTCCGGCACTGCTCGCCGGCGGTAAGGTAATCATTTCCACCGGCACCAAGACCCTGCAGGATCAGCTTTTTTTCCGCGACATCCCGGCGATGCGCGAGGCCCTGAAGGTGCCGGTGACGATAGCGATGCTCAAGGGCCGCGCCAATTACGTCTGTCATTTCCACCTTGAGCGCGCCAAGAACGAAGGGCGCTTCATGACCCGCGACGATTCGGTCTACCTGTCGAAAATCGAGAAGTTTGCCAAGGCTAGCGACAGCGGCGACAAGAGTGCCCTGAGCGAGGTGCCGGAGAATGCTGGTATCTGGTCCTACGTCACCTCGACGCGGGAAAACTGCCTCGGCCAGGACTGCCCGCAACACAAGGAGTGCTTCGTGATGGAAGCGCGCAAGCGCGCGCAAGGTGCGGACGTGGTGGTGGTCAACCACCATCTGTTCTTCGCCGACGTGATGCTGCGCGACGAGGGTGTGGCCGAGCTGTTGCCTGCCAGCAACACGGTGATTTTCGACGAGGCGCACCAGCTGCCGGAAACCGCCAGCCTGTTCTTCGGCGAGAACCTGAGCACCTCACAACTGCTCGAGCTGGCCCACGACGCTCACGCCGAGGGCATGGTGTCGGCCAAGGATTTCGCCCAGCTGCCCGAGGGCGCGGCGGCTTTGGAGAAGGCCGCACGCGACCTGCGCCTGGTGTTCCCGCAGGACAGCGTGCGTTTGCCGCTGACCGGTGCGAAGGGGATGCGTGGCTTCGCGGACGCCCTGACCGAAGTCAAGACCATGTTGGATGCGCTCAACAAACTGCTCGAATCCCAGGCCGCGCGCAGCCCCGGCCTGGAAAACTGCTGGCAGCGCGGCACCCAGTTCGCGGCGCAACTCAAGCGCTGGACGGACGAGGAGAACAACGGCAGCGTGCGCTGGGTGGAAGTGTTCAACCGCGCGATGCAACTCAACGCCACGCCGCTTTCCATCGCCGAGATTTTCCGCAAGCAGATCGACGATCACACACGCGCCTGGATTTTTACCTCCGCCACGCTTGCCGTGAAAAAGGACTTCAGCCACTACCAAAGCCAGATGGGCCTGCTCGAAGCCGCCACCGCCTTCTGGGACAGCCCGTTCGACTACGAAAACCAGGCGGTGCTGTATTCGCCCCAAGGCATGCCGGAGCCGAACAGCCGCGGCTACACCGAGGCGGTGGTGGCGGCGGCGCTGCCGGTGATCCGCGCCAGCGGCGGCCGCGCATTCCTGCTCTGCACCAGCCTGCGCGCCATGCGCGAGGCGCATGAACTGTTGAAGGAAGCCTTCGAAAAAGAAGGGCTGGAATTCCCCCTGTTGCTGCAAGGGGAGGGTACTCGCACCGAACTGCTGGAACGCTTCCGCCGCCTCGGCAACGCCGTGCTGGTGGCTAGCCAGAGCTTCTGGGAAGGCGTCGACGTGCGCGGTTCGGCGCTGTCGCTGGTGATCATTGACAAACTGCCATTTTCTCCTCCGGACGATCCGGTGCTGGCGGCGCGCATCGAGAAGATCAACCAGGAAGGGCGCAACGCCTTCATGGAATACCAGCTACCCCACGCCGTCATCACCCTGAAGCAGGGTGCCGGGCGCCTGATCCGCGACGAGACCGACCGCGGCGTGCTGATGATCTGCGACCCGCGCTTGCTGACCAAACAATACGGCCGCCGCATCTGGCAGAGCCTGCCGCCGATGAAACGGACGCGGGAAGTGGCGGACGTGGAAAAATTCTTCGAACAGCGAGCGGGCGAGGCCGTATAACCCCCTCGCCCCCTAAGGGGATAATCTATGCGCACATCCTCCAACTAATTGATTTTTAATCCGTTCGCACTGAGCTTGTCGAAGTGTGGGCGGATGTTAAAAACATCGTAAAATCAAGCCATTCATGCTTCGACAAGCTCAGCACGAACGGCTTGAAATGACTTGTGTGCATAGATTAGCCTAAGAGAAGAGGGGTAAGAGTTTATGCGGTTACATCTGGTTGCGGCGCTGTTGCTTGCGCTTACCTTCTCCTTGCCCACCCGCGCCGCCGAGCCCACCGCAAACGCCAAAATCCTGCTGCAAAATTCGCCCCTGGCCGGCTTCCGCTACTACGAAGGCAAGCGGCTATGGAGCGAAATGAAGGTGGGCGACGCCCTTCAGCTTGTCCGCGAACCTGACAATTCCCACGACACCAAAGCCGTGCGCGTCGAATGGCAAGGCCACAAGCTCGGCTACGTGCCGCGCGCCGACAACGAGGCGCTGGCGCGTTTCATGGATAGGGGCTCGAAAGCGGAAGCGCGTATCACCCGCCTGAAGAAAAGCCGCAACCCGTGGCAGCGGATGGAATTCGAGGTCTATCTGGATATTGCCAACCCCATTCAGGAGAAAACGCCATGACCGACCTGCCCCAACCACCCACCCACACCGACGAATTCCTTGCCAGCCTTGATCCGACCGGCCTGATCGACCTGATGATCCACGACGAGGACCGCGTACCTCGCAACGTGATCGACGAATGCGCCCGGCGCAGCGACGCCATGATCGAATACCTGGCCGACCTGGTTGCTGACTATATCGACGGGCAAACCGAGGGTGCAGGAAAATGGTGGCTGAAGCTGCACGCCGTCATGATACTCGGCCTGATTTCGACTGAACGCGCGGGTCTGTTGCTGGTGAAATTCATGCGCAGCATGTCATGCAAGGAAAGGGAGGACAGTGACGGACTGCAAGACTGGCTAGCCGGCTACTGGCCGGCCCTGTTTCACAACAAACCGGAAAGTGTGCTGCCGATATTGCGAGAGTTTTGTCATGATCGCGCCGTAAATTGGTACATCCGGGTGAATGCTATAGATGCAATCGTGGCCGCTGCACGCTGTCAGGGAAGCAATGCACTGGAACTAGCATTGGAATGGCTGGCGGGAATCGTAGCCGACGAAGATGAAGACTGGAGCTTGCGCCTGTGTGCCGGCAACACCCTGCTGGATTTCCCTCGCGTTCAACATCGACCGCTGCTGGATGATATGGCGGCAAGACAAGGGTTTTTGGGCGTGCACTTTGCCCCGAATGACGTCCAGCAGGCTTATACGGCTATGCAGGATAAAGCCGGTTGGGAGCGTTTCAACGATCCATGGAAGTTCTATTTGCCAGGCGAGATTGCTGCTCGCCAACAACGCTGGGCGGAAGAGGAAGCTGAAAACGACCCGGTCGCATGGGATGAAGATTACAGCCTTTCGGGTAACGAATTCCAGGATGAATCGTATCCGTTTGAAGAACCCTATGTTCGCGCAGAGCCGAAAATGGGCCGTAACGATCCTTGCCCATGTGGCAGCGGCAAGAAATACAAGAGGTGTTGTTTGGATACGGATGAGGCAAAAGGAGGAATTTTTTAGCTGCCGGTCTTTACTAGCTCACGTGGTGAGCCAGTAGGGGTGTTAGGATGGATGCATGAACGATAAACACGAAAACCGAGTACTGGCTCATGTACGTCAAGATAGTGCGGGTGGCTGGCACGAACACTTGCTGGATGAGCACCTTCACGGAGTAGCCCGAATAGCCGCTGATTTCGCGACCGATTTCGATTCACGTGATTGGGCGAGCATCGCTGGGTTATGGCACGACTTGGGAAAATACAGCGCCGAGTTTCAGCAATACATCAAAAAGGTCAGCGGTTACAACCCAGAAGCACACATCGAGATTGAAGGTGCGCCCGGTCGCGTGGACCATTCCACCGCGGGCGCGATACATGCGGTTAGGCAATTTGATAAGCATGGCCGCATTCTGGCTTATTTGATTGCTGGTCATCATGCCGGATTGCCAGACTGGCACTTGGCGGAAACCGGTGGCAAGGCACTTTCCATCCGGTTACAACAAAGTGAATTGTTCGAACGCATCCCAGTACAAGCCATTCCGCAGAACGTACTCACGCAGAGCAAGCCAGCCTTCAAGGTGTGCGGAGGCGAAAATGGTTTTCACTTGTGGGTGCGGATGCTGTTCTCATGCTTGGTGGATGCGGACTTTCTGGATACCGAAGCCTTTATGGATGAAGGCAAAAATCAGGCGCGGCAACAGTTTCCAGCACTTGCGGAAATGCTGCCTGTTTTCAACCGCTCTATGGAAGCAAAGATTGCTCAATTAATAGTTGACCAATCTGCCGATACACCGGTCAACCGCATACGCGCCGACGTGTTGGCGCAATGCCGCAAACAGGCTGCGTTGTCGCCCGGCATGTTTTCGCTTACCGTGCCCACCGGTGGCGGCAAGACACTTTCCAGCTTGGCCTTCGCGCTGGAACATGCCAAGCATCACGCCAAGCGGCGCGTTATCTACGCCATTCCCTACACCAGCATCATCGAGCAAACCGCCGATGTGTTTCGCGGCATCTTCTGCAAAGATGATGTCGTGGAACACCACAGCAACTTTGATGTAGATCGCGAAACCACGCGCAGCCGTTTGGCGGCAGAGAACTGGGATGCGCCGCTGATCGTGACTACCAATGTCCAGTTGTTTGAGTCGTTATTCGCTGCCCGCACCAGTCGTTGCCGCAAGCTGCATAATCTCGTCAACAGTGTGATCGTGCTGGATGAGGCGCAACTGCTGCCGCCGGAATTTCTGCAACCGATACTCGATACGCTCAACCTGCTGACTACCCACTACGGTGTAACCGTAGTGCTTTCCACCGCCACCCAGCCAGCTCTGAATACGGTCAAGGACAGCTTTGGTCGCACTACTCGCAAGGGGCTGAACAACGTGCGCGAAATTATCGCTGACGTGGATGGACTCTATGCCGATCTGGAACGGGTAGAAGTTCAGATACCTGCTGATTTCAATCAACTCACCGATTGGGAATCTCTCGCCGCAGAGCTTTGCCAGCACGAGTCGGTGCTGTCCATCGTCAATACTCGCAAGGATTGCCGCGAGCTTTGGGAGCTTATGCCCAAGGGTACATTGCACCTTTCCGCACTCCTATGTGGCGCACACCGCTCAGCGATTATTGCCGACATCAAAGCGCGGCTCAAACGTGGCGAACCGCTACGCGTGATCAGCACGCAATTGGTCGAAGCTGGGGTTGATCTCGACTTCCCCGTGGTTTATCGGGCACTGGCCGGACTGGATTCTATTGCGCAGGCGGCTGGTCGTTGCAATCGCGAGGGAGGTTTGACTGGGAAGGGCAAAGTTGTGGTGTTTGTTCCGCCCAAGCCTGCTCCCAAAGGCTTGCTGCGCTTTGGTGAAGATGCCACCAAAGACGTATGGTACAAGCGACCAGAAAAACCGCTGGCGCGGGAATTGTTCACCCGCTACTTCAATCGTTTTTTGAGTATGCCAAATTTGGATGAGCACGATATTGCAGGTGCTCTCAAATGCGGAAGTGGTCTGGAAGTCCAGTTCCGTACCGCTGCCGAGAAATTCCGCCTGATTGATGATCGAGAAACTCAAGCAGTGTTTGTGCGCTACAACGAAGACAGCGAAAAGTGGATCAACCTGCTGCGCGTCAAAGGCCCGGAACGCTGGCTGATGCGCAAGCTCCAGCGCCATGCGGTGACGATTTATCGTTATGACTTGAATCGCTTGCTTCAGAATGGTGACATCAAGGCGATTGAAAATTACCCTGACCTGTATGCCCAAGTAGGCGATACGCTATACCACAAGGAAACCGGATTGTTGCTTGCTGAATCTCCGCTACTTAACCCCAGCACGCTTGTGCCGTGATAACCAAGGGAAAGCCATGCCAAGAAAAACCTACTGCCTGGAAGTGAGTGGCGATTTCGCCTGTTTCACCCGCCCGGAAATGAAAGTGGAACGTGTCAGCTACGACGTCATCACGCCATCCGCCGCCCGTGCCGTGTTCGAGGCCATTCTCTGGAAACCCGCGATCCGCTGGGTGCCGACCAGAATCGAAGTGCTCAATCCAGTTTGCTGGGTTTCGGTGCGACGCAACGAAGTTGGGTGCAAAATGTCGCCAGACTGGGAGGACGGGTTCTACATTGACGACATTAAGAATGACGGTAAACCAAAATTCCGCCAGCAGCGCGCCGGATTGTTTTTGCGCGATGTGAAATATCGGCTGTACGCACACTTTGAGATGACCGAACGCGACCATCGGTTCAACTACCCGCACCTGTCCCACGTCGTGGAAGAACCCGAGGAAGGAAAGGAACAGCACAAGCCTAATACGCCAGTCAAGTTTCTCAATATGTTTGAGCGTCGCGCTGAAAAAGGCCAATGCATCAACCAGCCTTACCTCGGCTGTCGCGAGTTTGCTTGCGACGTCCGGCTGATTGATGATCCAGCCAAGGAGCCCGCCCCGCTCATTGCGGAGACACGCGAATTGGGCTGGATGCTCTACGACATGGACTACACCAATCCAGCCGACCCCGCACCGCGTTTTTTCAATGCACGAATGAAAAACGGCGTAGTGGAAATTCCAGACTGGAACAGCGAAGAGGTACGGGGATGATACTTCAGGCCCTGAAAGGGTATTACGACCGCAAGGCGGCAGACCCGGATGCTGGAATCGCCCCGCCGGGATTTGAATGGAAAGAGATTCCATTTGTTATCGTTTTGGATGGAGAAGGAAATCTAGTTCAAATTGAGGATACCCGTATTGGCGATGCAAAGAAAAAACGCGCCAAGTCTTTTCTTATGCCTCAAGGTGAAAAGCGTACCTGCGGAGTGAATTCATATCGGCTTTGGGATAATGCCGAATATATTTTTGGACTGGAAGGTGGGAAGGAAAAACAAAAAGCGTTCATAGCCAAGCTTGGTGAATATCTTGTCCTTGAAAACGAGGGTCTTAACGCCATGAAACTGTTTCTGACTAATCGGCCAGCAGAACAGGCTAAAAGCAGAGCAGAGTGGAAGGAGATCGTGGAAACCAAGCCATGGCTGGCTTTTCGTATGGTGGGAGAAGCGGAGCTTATCTGCCAGCATCCCAAAGTTATCGGGGCACTCAAAACGGAAGCTGCTCAAATCGGTAACAGAAAACCTATGGTGTGCCTAATTACTGGAAACCCGGCACCGGCAACGCGACTTCAGCCCCCGATCAAGGGTGTTCGGGATGCCAATACCACTGGTGCTGACATTGTTTCCTTCAATCTGCGGGCATTTGAATCGTATGGCAAGGAGGAACGGCAAGGTGAGAATGCGCCGATTAGCGAAGCTAGCTCTTTTGCGTATACCACCGCGCTCAATCATTTACTGCGAAAAGACTCGACACAAAAAATACAGGTAGGCGATGCCTCCACAGTTTTTTGGGCCGATGCACCTGACGAGTTGGAAGCAGGTTTTCTCGATCTGTTTGGGGAGCCGCGCAAGGACGACCCAGACTGTAATGTGAAGGCAGTGGAGAATCTTTATCGCAGTGTCGAAATGGGGAGTTTTGATACCGACAGCGATACCACCCGTTTCTTTGTATTAGGACTGGCACCCAATGCGGCGCGTATTTCTGTTCGCTTCTGGCAGACCGGCACGGTAGCGGAGTTTGCTGGGCGCATCCGGCAGCATTTCGATGACCTGAAAATCGACCGGGCATCTTACGATCCGCCCTATCTTTCGCTATTTCGTCTGCTGGTAAATATCGCCAAATTGGGCGAATCCAAAAACATTCCGCCCAATCTGTCAGGCGATACCATGCGGGCGATTTTGTCGGGTACACCTTATCCCGCTACTTTGTTGCAGGCGGCTATTCGGCAGATTCGCGCCGAACAAGCAAAGAAAAACGATAAAACCGGCAAGCCATTGCCCAATGTGACCTACGCCCGCGCCGCGCTCATCAAAGGCTGCCTCAATCGGGCATCCCGTTTTAAAAATCAACAGGAGGATATTACCGTGTCGCTTGATACTACCAATTCCAATCCCGCTTACCGTTTGGGTCGCTTGTTTGCCGTGCTTGAAAAAATCCAGGAGGATGCTGCCAAGCCAGCGAAACTGAACTCCACCATCCGTGATCGTTTTTACGGCGCGGCATCCAGCAGTCCGGTGACGGTTTTCCCAACTTTGCTGAAATTAAAAAATCACCACCTTGCCAAGTTGAGCGCGGGTCAGAAGGTGTATTACGAAAAGATGATCGGCGAAATCGTGTCAGAACTCAGGGAGTTCCCACCCCAGTTGCCACTGTCCGAGCAAGGACGATTCGCCATCGGTTATTACCATCAGCAACTTGATCTTTACACCAAGAAATAACAACATTAACCAGAACAGGGAGCTTGAACCATGAGTATTCAAAATCGTTATGACTTCGTTTTGTTATTTGACGTAAAAGATGGCAACCCCAACGGCGACCCGGACGCAGGCAATTTGCCGCGTATGGATGCAGAAACTGGGCGCGGCTTGGTGACAGATGTATGTTTGAAAAGGAAGATTAGGAACTACGTTGCGCTTAGGGAAAGTTACCAGACGCCCCACAATATTTATGTGCGTGAAAAGGCAGTTCTAGGTCGTGCACATGTTGAAGCTTTCAAAACTCTTGGCATTGGTCTTGGCGAAGAAGCGCAATTGAAGGTCGAGTCAAAATTGGCGCAGGAATTCGAGGATGTGGCACTGCCAGATGGGTTGACGCTTACCGGGGACGAAGAAGAAGGCTGGCTCTTGGTATTCGCAGCAGACTTGGACAAAAAAGAGATCAAAGACTGGCTAAAGGAAGCAAAAAAAGAAAAGTTATGTTCTGCGGATATTCAAAAACTCATCGGTGAAGGACTCAAGCAAGTGAAGGCTCGTCGCCCAGACTCTAGCGAGGTAGATAAGGGTAGAGAGTGGATGTGCAAAAACTATTTCGACATCAGAACCTTTGGGGCAGTCATGTCTCTTAAATCAGCACCTAACTGCGGTCAAGTGCGCGGACCAGTGCAACTGACTTTTGGCCGTTCAATCGACCCTATCGTGGCGCTGGAGCACTCCATTACCCGCATGGCGGTGGCTACCGAAGCTGAAGCCGAAAAGCAGGGCGGCGACAACCGCACGATGGGCCGCAAGTTTACCGTGCCCTATGGCCTTTATGCAGCGCATGGCTTTATTTCTGCGCACTTGGCGGAGCAGACGGGATTTTCTGACGCTGACCTCGAATTGTTGTGGACAGCACTTTCCGATATGTTCGAGCATGATCGTTCCGCTGCTCGTGGCGAAATGACGACGCGCGGTCTGTATGTGTTCAAGCATGATTCAAAACTGGGGAATGCCCGCGCCTACAGTCTATTCGAGCACATTCAGGCAAAACTCAAAGACGGCGCATCGGTGCCGCGTGATTTCGCGGATTATAATGTTCTCGTGGACGGTAAAGAAATGCCGCTCGGTGTAAGCCAAGAAGTCGTACCCGGCGTAACCCTTGAAAGAAAAGCCTGATATTTTAAGGAGTCTTGCATGGCTGATTTATCCAATACAAAACGCAACCCATTGGCAGCGGATACCGACCCAACCGATGAAGAGCTGGCCGAGGTAATGAGCGAAGCACTGGATTTGGCAATGGCGCGCAAGCGGGAATCCGATATTTGGATGCGCCGAAAACTGGCTGAGGCCGTGGCGGATGCGCGCGCCAGGGATGTGGTGGCAGCGTCATGATACTGGCTGAACAGCCTCGACTGCTGCTGGTGGCAGGGCCGAACGGTGCGGGCAAGACGACCGTGACCGAGCGGGGGTTGGCGCATGAGTGGTTTGCCGGGTGTGAGTATGTGAACCCCGATTTTATCGCGCGTGACGAGTTTGGCGATTGGAACTCCGAATCCGCTGTTTTGCAGGCGGCTGATCTTGCCAGCAAACGGCGAGAGCGCTGCTTGGCAGAGCGCCGCAGCTTGGCTTTCGAGAGTGTTTTCTCAGCGCCGGACAAGGTGGATTTTGTGCGGCGGGCTCAAGCTGCCGGGTTTTTTACCCGCGTGTTCTTCGTGGCGACCCGCGATCCATCCATCAATGCTGCGCGTGTTGCTCGCCGGGTGATGCAGGGTGGGCACGATGTACCAATCCAGAAAATCATTGCGCGCCATTTTCGTTCGATCGCCAATTGCGCCTTGGTGGCGCGGGAAGTGGATCGGCTCTATTTGTACGACAACTCCGTGGATGGCGAACAGGCAGCGCTGGTGTTGCGTGCCAACAAGGGAAAAGTGATCAAGCAGTACTGCCCACTGCCGGAATGGGCGGCGCCCATTGCTGAATTGTTGGATTGGGCATGAGGCTGGTGCGTGATGTGTTGCTGGAGCGGTTGTTCGGCTAGATGGAAGCCGCAGACCCCATCATGCTCTCCGCCCTCCAGCACTGGAGCTACTGCCCGCGCCAGTGCGCGCTGATTCATGTTGAGCAGGTATTCGATGAAAACGTTTTCACTATGCGCGGCAACGCAGCGCATGAGCGGGTGGATGATCCGGGATTTGAAACCTTCGAGGGTGTGCGTGCCGAGCGGGCATTGCCGGTGTGGTCGGATCGGCTGGGGCTGGTTGGCAAGTGCGATGTGGTGGAGTTCCGTCCCGACGGGCACATCTATCCGGTGGAATACAAGCATGGCCCCAAGCGTGAAAAATCCCACGATGACATCCAGCTAGCCGCGCAGGCGATGTGTTTGGAAGAGATGACCGGCAGGGTTATTACGCATGGTGCGATTTACCACCACGGTTCGCGGCGCAGGCGTGAGGTGGCGATTACTCAGGCATTGCGCGATAAGGTGGAAGAAACGGTGAACGCCATCCGCGCCATGATGGATTCCGGCAAGTTGCCGCCCCCGGTCAATGATGCGCGCTGCAAGGAGTGTTCGCTGAAGGAAATCTGCCAGCCGCAGGCTGTCGCTGCGCGTGCAACGCAGCATGTTTTGCTGGAAACCTTGTTTGATCCGGGAGCAGTGTAAAAATGGCGCGCCAGATTCTCAATACCCTTTATGTCATGACTCCGAACTCCTATCTCCATTTGGAGAATGACACGGTGCGGGTGGATGTGGAGCACGAAAAGAAGTTGCAGGTGCCGCTGCATCATCTGGGCAGTGTGGTTTGCCTGGGCAACATCATGCTTTCTCCGGCATTAATGCACCGCTGCGCGGATGATGGAATCAGCCTTGTGTTGCTGGACGGCAATGGGCGTTTCAAGGCGCGGCTGGAAGGCTCGATTTCCGGCAATATCCTGCTGCGGCAGGCGCAGCACCGGCTGGCACTGGATGAAAATTTTACGCTGGGCATTGCTCAAAGCGCCATTGCCGGAAAGTTGCGCAATGGACGCCAGGTCTTGCTGCGCGGTGCGCGTGAAGCAGGTATTGAGCAAGACAGCCGCGCACTCGCAGCCGCTGCCGAGGCACTTTCCAGCTCGTTACGCAACCTGCCGCACGCCCCCGATCTGGACGTGGTGCGCGGCATTGAGGGTGATGCGGCAAAAAATTATTTCGCGGCGTTGCCGTTGTTGGTCAAGCGTGAAGCTCGCGACAAGTTCACGATGGATGGGCGCACCCGGCGACCGCCACGCGACCGTTTTAACGCGATACTCTCGTTTCTCTACTCCATGCTGATGAACGACTGCCGTTCAGCGCTGGAGGCCGTCGGTCTTGATCCCCAGCTGGGTTTTCTGCATGTCGTGCGCCCCGGCCGTGCAGCACTCGCGCTGGATATGATGGAAGAGTTTCGTGCCATCTTTGCCGACCGGTTGGCGCTTACCCTGATTAACCGGGGGCAGATTGGAGCCAACGATTTTTCTGAACGTGAAGGTGGCGCGGTGCTGCTCGAAGGCGATGCACGCCGTGTCGTGGTTACTGCATATCAGGAGCGCAAGCAGGAAGAGGTGATGCACCCCTTGCTAGAAACCAAAGTGCCGATTGGCTTGCTGCCGTTATTGCAAGCGCGCTTTATGGCACGTACCCTGCGCGGCGAAATGGAAGGTTATCTCCCGTTTCTATACCGTTAACGCCATGCTGATTATTATCACTTACGATGTATCCACCGTAACCGCAGCCGGTCGCAAACGGCTACGCCGCGTTGCGAAAGTTTGCGAAAGCACCGGGCAGCGGGTACAAAATTCAGTGTTCGAGTGTAAGGTCAACCAGATGCAGCTTGAAGAGTTAGAACGGCGACTGCTTGCAGAGATCAATGAGAAAGAAGACAGTCTGCGCTTATACCGTTTGACCGAGCCGGTAGAGTTGCACATCAAGGAATATGGAAATTTCCAAGCTGTGGATTTTGAAGGGGCGCTGGTAATATGATGCGCGAACCAGTAGCGACGACACAAACGCGGCAGGTTCGCGCTGTGGCTAATGTATTGACGGAGATGATTTTTCTGCCTTCGTCGTTTGGATGTGCGAACTCTCGGAGGCAAGAAAACCGAGGGTTCGCGCAAAGTACGCTTTTTAACGTTGAAAGTCATGGCGTTGTAAGCGGACTGTAGCGCCCGCCTCTCGGGGCGGGCGAGGATTGAAACGTCTGGATCGTCAACGCGGCGCTCTACAGCCTGGTGTAGCGCCCGCCTCTCGGGGCGGGCGAGGATTGAAACAAGCGTACATCGACGCCGACACCGTGCGCCCGGTGGTAGCGCCCGCCTCTCGGGGCGGGCGAGGATTGAAACTATATCGCACTGGCGGCCGCACTGGGCTACACCGGTAGCGCCCGCCTCTCGGGGCGGGCGAGGATTGAAACAGCAGGAATTCAAGTGCAAGGCGATCGGCTTCGAGGTAGCGCCCGCCTCTCGGGGCGGGCGAGGATTGAAACTCAAGGATGGGCGCGCCACATTAATTGATGTGGCGTAGCGCCCGCCTCTCGGGGCGGGCGAGGATTGAAACGAGGAATGGCTGATGATGGCGGATGGTGCGCCACGTAGCGCCCGCCTCTCGGGGCGGGCGAGGATTGAAACTAGTATCAATTCCAGTGGCTTTACTGGCGGCGCGGGTAGCGCCCGCCTCTCGGGGCGGGCGAGGATTGAAACATTCGATCGAGTGCCGCATTAACGCCGAGGATCCTGTAGCGCCCGCCTCTCGGGGCGGGCGAGGATTGAAACCGCATTCACGTCAGCAAGGATGACGTAAGCCGCCGTAGCGCCCGCCTCTCGGGGCGGGCGAGGATTGAAACTCTGCCATCCGGTCACGTGAAATGCTCATTTTTCCCCTGTAGCGCCCGCCTCTCGGGGCGGGCGAGGATTGAAACCCGTGAGCCTTTCCACCAAGCTGCTGATCCTGCTGCGTAGCGCCCGCCTCTCGGGGCGGGCGAGGATTGAAACCCGACTGACTACAACAGGGAGATAACCCAGGCTCAAGTAGCGCCCGCCTCTCGGGGCGGGCGAGGATTGAAACCCCGTGCCGGTGGTTGCGACTGCCGCAAACAGACGTAGCGCCCGCCTCTCGGGGCGGGCGAGGATTGAAACCAGCAGCATGCCGCAATCGCGGCGAGGGTTGCCGCTGTAGCGCCCGCCTCTCGGGGCGGGCGAGGATTGAAACCGATGAGCCCACGATTACATTACCCGTAGCCGATGGTAGCGCCCGCCTCTCGGGGCGGGCGAGGATTGAAACATTTCGAAATGAGTGTAATCGCGGAGCTGGCCTTTGTAGCGCCCGCCTCTCGGGGCGGGCGAGGATTGAAACCCTACCCCTGATTGCGCAACAGCGGCGAACAATCGTAGCGCCCGCCTCTCGGGGCGGGCGAGGATTGAAACATATCGTCGGCTGCGAGCCGGCCGAGCTGCCGGAGTAGCGCCCGCCTCTCGGGGCGGGCGAGGATTGAAACGCCGCCAGCCGGGAATTGATCGTACACGTGGTCAAGTAGCGCCCGCCTCTCGGGGCGGGCGAGGATTGAAACCGATGACGCCGCCTGCGTCAACCTGATTGACCGCGTAGCGCCCGCCTCTCGGGGCGGGCGAGGATTGAAACTCGTCTACACCTACGGCCTATACGTGCTGGCCATCGGTAGCGCCCGCCTCTCGGGGCGGGCGAGGATTGAAACACCAGGGTGTTGTTGTTGTACCCACGGCCAAACAGTAGCGCCCGCCTCTCGGGGCGGGCGAGGATTGAAACAGGTCAGGGCAACATTGCACTGAACGTGAAAAACGTAGCGCCCGCCTCTCGGGGCGGGCGAGGATTGAAACGCTTCATCTGCCTGTATTGATAGCGCTGGCCGTCTAGCGTAGCGCCCGCCTCTCGGGGCGGGCGAGGATTGAAACATGAATCAACCGCTCATACCTTCAATAATTCAGTGTAGCGCCCGCCTCTCGGAGCGGGCGAGGATTGAAACCCTGCGAATCAGGATTAAAAGCGGATCGCCGCGCCAGGTAGCGCCCGCCTCTCGGGGCGGGCGAGGATTGAAACTTCTCTCATCTCACTCTCCAAAATGACGTATAACGTAGCGCCCGCCTCTCGGGGCGGGCGAGGATTGAAACGCCATGTTGGGCCGTATCGCAGCGTGGCTTTTGAGTAGCGCCCGCCTCTCGGGGCGGGCGAGGATTGAAACTTCGGTGACCGCTCTCCCAGGTAGCCAACAGTGGAGTAGCGCCCGCCTCTCGGGGCGGGCGAGGATTGAAACCACAAAGAAGAAGGAGGGTGTTTGTATGCGGCCAGTGTAGCGCCCGCCTCTCGGGGCGGGCGAGGATTGAAACGAATCCCTGCGCGGATGCGCCAATGCGTTGCGCCGTAGCGCCCGCCTCTCGGGGCGGGCGAGGATTGAAACGCGTAAACCGTTAATCAACAGCCCTTCTTGCCCTGTAGCGCCC
>NZ_DATKTK010000064.1:0-9074 GCF_035531155.1 Sulfuricella sp.
ACGCACCTCGCGATGCGCAACGCATGACTCGGGGTCAAGACGGTTCGCTACTCCTTTCTTGTGTTGGACTTTCACCAACTATCACTTGCCAGTTTGTGCTGGCGCACTGCCCTTTTGTTTGGTTACTTGTATTTTGGGCAAGCAAAATAAAGTAACCTGCTGCCGGGCAGCCCCCGGCATCTAAACATTTGTGCGCAGCGCACACAAAACCCTTCACTGCTTGCCTTTTATAGGCCCTGCGTCATTATCCGGCCTCTTTTTCTGTGCATTGTCCTTGGTCATCTGGCTCAAGCAACCTCTGTATCACCGCCCCCGCCAGCATATAGCCGAACAGCGGCGGCATATAACTGATGGTGCCGTTGACCGCGCGCGGACGCCCTGATCCTTCCACCGGCTGGGGCGGCAGCGGGGCGCTGGGTTGCTCGTCGGAAAACACCGTCAGCAGGCCGTTCTTGATCCCGTGACGCTGCAGGCGCTTCCTCATCTGGCGCGCGAGCGGGCACATTTCGGTCTGGCTGATGTCGGCGAGCTTGATCCGGCTCGGGTCGAGGCGGTTGCCTGCCCCCATGCTCGAAACCACCTTCAGTCCGCGCTTCAGGCTTTCCGCCACCAGCGCCACCTTGCACGCCAGCGAATCGATCGCATCCACCACGTAATCGCAGTCTCCCGGCACCAGATCGTTGACGTTTTCGGTATTGAGAAACTGCCGGATGACGGTCAACTGGCATTCCGGATTGATGTCGCGGATGCGCGCCGCCATCAGTTCCGCCTTGGACTGGCCCACGGTGGAGAGCAATGCCGGCAGCTGGCGGTTGATATTGGAAGCTGCCACTACATCGTGGTCGAGCAGGGTCAGCCGGCCGATGCCGGCGCGCGCCAGCGCTTCCGCGCAGTAAGAGCCGACGCCGCCGAGCCCGGCGACGAAGACGTGCTTGGATGCCAGCCTGGCGATGCCTTCATCGCCGATCAGGATATGGGTACGTTCGAATTGGGGTTGCATGAAAAACCTTTATTTAGCCACGGATGTACACGGATAAAACCTAAAGATCATGAAATTCTAAAGGAATATCCGTGTACATCCGTGTTAATCCGTGGCTGAACTGCCGTTTTCAAGTTTATGCGTTTCCACCGGCTCGACATGGATCGTCACCGCGGTGTTGGGCAGGGTGCGCTCGAGTGCTTCCTCGATCCGGTCGCACAGGGAGTGTGCCTCGTCCACCGTGCTTGCCCCCGGCACCAGCAGGTGAAAATCGATGAAACGGCGCGGGCCGGATTTCCGGGTGCGCAGGTCGTGAAAAGAGGTGCCGGCAGGCAATAATTTGCCGATCTCCGCCTCGATCTGCTCGACCTCATCGACCGGCAGGGCGGCATCCATCAGCCCGCTCCAGGAACGCCGCAACAGGTGTATCCCGGTGACAATGATATGCAGTCCCACCGCCACCGCCATCAGCGGGTCGAGAATCTGCCACGAGGGCGGTGCGAACATCACCACGCCCAGGCCAGCCACCACCCCCGCCGAGGTCCAGACATCGGTCATGAGGTGCTTGGCATCCGCTTCCAGGGTGATGCTGTCGTACTGGGTTCCCACCTTGAGCATGGCCCGTGCCGTCGCAAAATTCAGCGCCGCCGCCAGCAATGAAATTATCAGGCCGGGGCCGAGATTTTCCAGCGCAGCGGGATGCAGGAAGCGCCCCACCGCCGCATAGATGATGGAAACCGCTGCCACCAGGATGAGCGCACCTTCGGCGCCGCTGGAAAAGTACTCCGCCTTGTCGTGGCCATAGGCATGGTCGACATCCGCAGGGCGGGAGGCGATGGTCAACGCAGCCAGGGCGATCAGGCCGGCGGTCAGGTTGACCAGCGACTCCACGGCATCGGACAGCAGGCTCACCGAATCGGTGAGGTACCAGGCGCCGAATTTCAGCGCCATCGTCGCGATCGAGGTCGCAATCGACAGGTACGCCATGCGCAGAGTTGCGTGATTCCTCATGCCAGGCCTTTCAGGATCGCACGGGCATTGGCCGTAGTCGCCTCGATCACCTGGTCCAGGCCAATGCCGCGCAATTCAGCCAGGGTCTCGGCAATGCGCGGCAGATATTCCGGACTGTTGCGCTCCTTGCCGATGAACGCCGGCGGAATGTCTGGCGCATCGGTTTCGAGCACGATACTGTCCAGCGGCAGGGTGGCGGCAAGCTCGCGCAGCTTGGTGGCGCGGTCGTAAGTCATCGCGCCGCCAAAGCCGAGCTTGAATCCCAGTTTGATAAACTCTTCCGCCTGCTGGCGGCTACCGTTGAAGGCATGGGCGATGCCGCCATTCACCTTGGCAAGGCGCAGGAATTTCAGCACCGTATCCTGCGCCCGGCGGATGTGCAACAGCACCGGCAGGTCGAACTCCCGTGCGATTTTCAGTTGCTCGGAAAAATAGAATTCCTGGCGCTCGCGGTCGTAATCCGGCACGAAAAAGTCCAGGCCGATTTCGCCGATAGCGACCGGGTGGTGCAGAACGATCATCTCGCGCAGCACGGCAAAATCTTCCGGCACTGCGCTATCCACATACATGGGATGAATGCCCAGCGCCGGGACGCAGCCGGGATAGCGCTCGCAAGTCGCCAGCAGCGCGGCGAAGCCGGCTCGCTCTACGCCGGGAACCACGATGACCCCGACCCCCGCTGCGCGGGCACGCGCCGCCACTTCGTCGCGGTCGGCGTCGAATTCGGCGGCATCGAGGTGGCAGTGGGTGTCGATCAGCATGGCTCTATTCTAACCAAAGAGCGGTGATGCGTAATAGTAATGAGGAAAAACGCCCCTCACGCCTCACGCCTCACGCCTCTTCCCCGCCGCCAGGCTTTTTCCGCCTCAATCACCAGATAAATGACCAGCCCGACTGCCACGATCCGCGCCCAGTCGTCCAGACCGATCGGCGCGCTGGCGAACAGGCGGTTCATCACCGGCGCATAGGTGAAAAACAGCTGCAGCAGGATCATCAGGGCCACGCCACTCCATAGCCAGGAATTGGAGAAGAACCCTACGTGGAACGGCGAGTGGGTCATCGAGCGGCAGTTGAACAGATAGAACAGCTCGCCCATCACAAACACGTTGACTGCTACAGTGCGGGCCTGCTCCAGGCTTTCTCCAGTTTCCAGCTCCCACAGGAACAATCCGAATGCCCCGCCCAGCAGCAGAGCGCTGACCAGCAGGATGCGCAGCATCAGTGCGGTGGTCAGGATCGGCGCGGCGGGATGGCGCGGCGGGCGGCGCATGACATCCTTGTCGATCGGCTCGAACGCCAGCATCAGGCCGAGCAGCACGGCGGTGGTCATATTGATCCACAGGATTTGCAGCGGCGTAATCGGCAGGGTCACGCCCAGCACGACGGCAGCGAGGATGACGAAGCCCTCGCCGAAATTGGTCGGCAGCGTCCAGGTGATGAACTTGACCAGGTTGTCGAAGACGCCGCGCCCTTCCTCCACCGCCGCCTCGATCGAGGCGAAATTGTCATCGGTGAGCAGCATGGCGGCGGCCTCCTTGGCCACTTCGGTGCCGGTGATGCCCATGGCGATGCCGATGTCCGCCTGCTTCAGTGCGGGCGCATCGTTGACGCCATCGCCGGTCATCGCCACGATCTGGCCCTCGGCCTGCAGGGCTTCGACCAGGCGCAGCTTCTGCTCCGGTTCGACGCGGGCAAACACCGTGGTATTGCGCACCGCAACGCGCAGTTCGGTGTCGGACAGCGCTGCGAGCTGCCTGCCGGTCAGCGGCGGCGCGCCCTCGCCCAAGCCGAGCTGCGCGGCGATGGCGGCGGCAGTAACGGCGTGGTCGCCGGTGATCATCTTCACCGCGATGCCCGCCGTATGGCAGGCCCGCACTGCCGCGACCGCCTCTGCCCTAGGCGGGTCGATCATGCCTTGCAGGCCGATGAAGACGAGGTTGCCGAGGTGGCGATGGTCGAGCGCCTGGCCCTCTACCGGAGCGCCCCTGCCCAGCGCCAGCACGCGCAACCCGTTCGAGGCCATGGCATGAGCATGAGCTTCTATCGCCGCCCGGTCGAGAGCGACCTCCCGGCCTTCCGGGTCGAGCATTGCACTGGCGCGGTCGAGGATCTTTTCCAGAGCACCTTTAATGTACACGACATCGCCATGCAAAGTGGCCATGTACTGGTAGCGCGAATCGAAGGGAACTTCATCGCGGCGCGGCCAGGCAGCATGCAGTTCGGCCAAGTCCAGCCCGGCCTTTTCCGCCGCCACCAGCAGGGCACCCTCGGTAGGGTCGCCGGCGACCTCGCGATGACCGTCGCGTTCGGCCAGGACGGCATCGTTGCACAGTACACCGGCGACGAGACATTCGCGCAAGGCGCCTTGCGACGCCGCCACCTTGCCGTCCAGGCTAATCTCGCCCTGTGCCGCGTAACCGCTGCCACTCACGCAGAAGGTCTCGCCGCCGGCGTAAATTTCCTGCACCGTCATCTGGTTTTCGGTGAGCGTGCCGGTCTTATCGGAGCAGATCACCGTCGCGCCACCCAGGGTTTCCACCGCCGGTAGTTTGCGGATGATGGCGCGGCGCTTGGCCATGCGCGACACACCGATGGCCAGGGTGATAGTTATCGCCGCCGGCAGGCCCTCGGGAATCGCACCCACCGCCAGCGCCACCGCCGCCATGAACATCTCCACCGGCGGTTTGCCGCGCCAGATGCCGACAGCAAAGGTGAACGCCGCCAAGCCGAGGATCACGTACAGCATGATTGCGCTGAAACGCTCGATCTTGCGGGTCAGCGGCGTGGAAAGCTCGGTGGCATGGGCGATCAGGCGCGAAATGCGGCCGGTTTCGGTAACGTCGCCGGTCGCCACCACCACCCCTGCGCCCTGGCCGCTGGTCACCAGCGTGCCGGCGTAAGCCATGTTGGCACGCTCCGCCAGGACGGCATCCTTGTCCAGATGGGCGGCCAGCTTCTGCACCGGCAGGGATTCGCCGGTCAGCGCTGCTTCTTCGGTCATCAGCTCGCGCGTGCGAAACAGGCGCAGGTCGGCCGGCACCTTGTCGCCGGGCGCGAGCAGCACCACATCCCCCGGCACCAGCTCGGCGGCGGGTAGCGGCTGCTTGATGCCGTCGCGCAGTACCGTGGTGGAACTGGCCGCCATCCTTGCCAGCGCCGCAATCGCTTCTTCCGCTTTGGATTCCTGGATGTAGCCGATCACCGCATTGACCAGCACCACGCCGAAGATCACGCCCGAATCCACCCATTCATGAAGAAACGCGGTTATCGCGGCGGAGGCGAGCAGGATGTAGATCAGCGGCTGGTGGAATTGCAGCAGGAAGCGCAGCCAGGCCGGCTTGCCCGCCTTGGGGGTGAGCAGGTTGGCGCCGAACGCATCGCGGCGGCGGCGCACCTCGTCGGCATTCAGGCCGTGTACCAGATCGCTGTCGAGCAGTTCGGCGACCTCGTTGGCCGGCAGGTGGTGCCAGTGTCTTTCCAGCTGTGAAATGTTCGGTTCCGTCATGCCAAACCTTTCAGGATTTCCCGCACCGGCTTGGGCAGCGCCGCCCCCAGTGCGTCGGCCGGGGTGAACCACAGTCCGCCGGGCTCGCGCGCGCCTGGCCGCAACGCCGTCACCTCGAATACCCGCGGCACGATGCGCAAGCGGAAATGGGTGAAGGTATGCAGCCGCTCCGGCAGCGGACTGACCTCCGCGCCCGCCATACCCAGATTCTCCAGGCAGCCCGACTCCGCCAGCGGCGCCTCGGGCAAGCTCCACATACCGCCCCAGATGCCGGTGGGCGGCCGCTTTTCCAGGTACACCTCGCCCTGACGCAGCAGGATCAGCATGGCGGTTTCCTTCTGCGGCAGCGGCTTGCGCGGTTTGGATTCAGGCAACTCCGCCACCCGCTTTTCATTGTAGGCGACACAGCCGGAACCCAGAGGGCAGGCGGCACAGGACGGCTTGCGGGTGCACACCGTGGCGCCCAGGTCCATCAGCGCCTGGGTATAGGTTTCGATGCCGGATTCAGGCAGCAGCGCCTCGGCCTGTTGCCACAGGCGATTTTCCACCGCCCTGACGCCGGGATAGCCGGCGATGCCGAAACAGCGCGCCAGCACGCGCTTGACGTTGCCGTCCAGAATCGCACGGCGCTGACCGAAGGCGAAGGCCAGGATCGCGGCGGCGGTGGAGCGACCGATGCCGGGCAGCGCCACGACCGACTCGGGATCGGACGGAAAAATGCCGCCATGCTGCGCCACCATGAGCTGCGCGGCACGGTGCAGATTGCGTCCGCGTGCGTAATAGCCGAGCCCGCTCCAGTGGGCGAGCACCTCGTCCTGCGACGCGGCAGCGAGGGTGGAAATATTGGGAAAGCGCGCGATGAAACGCTGGTAATAGGGGATGACGCTGGCGACCTGGGTCTGCTGCAGCATGATTTCCGACAGCCACACCGCGTAGGGATCGCGGGTCTGCTGCCAAGGCAGTCCGTGCCGGCCATGATGTTTCTGCCACTCGATCAGGCGCCGTGAAAAATCCTTCATGGGCTCTTGACCCTAAAAACGGCGATTAACCACGAATGACACGAATGTTCACGAATAAACACGAATAGTTAAAGACAAGCATCGTGCCCCCAAACCGGTCTAATTAGACTAGACATGCTAACCAACTGATATTCGTGAACATTCGTGTTTCATTCGTGTAAATTCGTGGTTAAAAGCTTTTTCTGGGTTAACTTACTTGAATAGCCCCTTGAGGCCGCCCTTCAGCTCTTCACCAAGGCGCGATTTGATTTCCTCTTTTTTCTGCTCGACCTTCTGCTCGACTTTCTGCTTCACCGCCTCGGAGGCCATGGCGTTGAAATCCAGACTGTATTTCAGCCCGGTGAACGGTCCGGTGATACGCACCGGCACCGTCATGCCCTTGAGCGCGGACAGCTCCTTGCCGCCCTGGCCTTCCAGGGAAGCGACCACCGTTGCCTTGGCGAGATAATTCATCGAGCTCTCGCCGACATTCACGTCGCCATTGCCGGCCAGACGCAGCAACGGCGATTTGGCGGAAAGATCCTCGTTGTGGGCAACGCCATTGTTAATCTGGAAACTGGCTTTCAACTCGGAAAAATCGGTCTTGTCGGCTGCATTGGCGGCCTGGGTGGTTTCCCCCTGAGGCGAGCCGAACTTGGCTTTGGCGCTGCGGATCGCGCCGGCGATGTTGATGCCTTTCAGCGCGCCGTCGTGCAGGTTGAGCGCGGCACTGCCCCGTAGCGCTTTCTTCATGGCGCTGACGGTGGCGCCCTGGGCGTTGACGTCGAGGGCCACGCTGCCGCGCCCTTCCAGCATGTCGACATTGGCCGCATCCTTCAGCAGCGGGCCGACGTTGACCCCGGCCAGATTCTGCTTCAGCGCCACGCGGGGCGTTCCGGCGCCATGCAGGGAGATCGCGCCATGCAACGTCCCCTGATAGAAATTCGCCGAAATCGGCGCGACGTTCAGATTGTCGCCACCCGCCTTGACGTTGAGCTTGATGTTGGAGGACTTGATGTTGGCGACCTTGAGCGCGCCGATGCTGAGCTGGCCATTGGCGTTGAGGTTTTTCAGGAAGCTGAAATCCAGCGGCTTTTCGGGCTGCTTCGCCTCGGGTTTAGCGGGCGTCAGGTAGCGGTCGACATCCAGTTGCTCGATGGCAATGTCGAAATCATAGGCCGGCGCATCGAAATGGCTGATGCCAAGCTTGGCTTTGAGCGGGCTGCCGTCGATCTTGCCAGCAAGCTCCAGATTTGCATCCTGCTTGGCCAGATCAAACCGGGCGACGCCGCCCAGGTTGATGTCGAGCGCCCTGGGCATGGCCGGGCCGCTGAGATTGAGGCTGGCAACGAGCTTTTCCAGGCTGAACTGGCGCGTATCGAGGTTGGCACTGAACGGGCTGGCGATTCGGCCCTTGATGGTGTTGTCGCCTTGCTTGCCGCTGACGTCCAGAGTGAAATTATCGGCTCGAACAGCGCTGCCTTTGCCGGTCAACGCGGGGACGCTCAGCACCAGGTCCAGGTTACCCTTGGCCTGCATCAGCTTCGCTGTCAGATCGATCTTGCCGGCGACACGCTCCGGCCCCAGTTCGAATTTCGGCGAGGTCAGCCGAATGTCCAGACCATCGGCACCGCGCTTGCCGGTCAGGGAAACCTTCAGCGCATCCAGGGTGATGGCTTTGGCCTCGGTATCGAACAGCAGGCCGCTCGCCAGTGCCATTTGGGCGTCGATTTTCGGGTTGTCGCCCTGCAAGGTGAATTTGAGCTCGACCTTGCCGGGCTGGTTGTTGGCCAGACGCCCGGATTCAAATTCCATGCCGGAAATATCCAGTTTCCGCCCGGCCATCTGGTCGTCGAAGGCAAGCGCGGCACGGGTGATGCTGACGCCTTCGATGTCGAACTTGATCTGCTCCGACTTTTCCTCTTTCTTCAAAAGGTCATCAATGTTGGTACTGCCATCGGGATAACGCACCAACCGGGCCCGGACGCCGTCTATCCGGATGCGGTCCACTACCAGTTGCTTCTTCAGCAGCGGCAACACCGCGAGGGAAACGCGGGCGCTGTCGACGGCGGCGAACTCCTTGTCGCTGCCGTGCTCGCTCAAGGCAAGCTTGCCGAGATCGGCGCCGATACGGGGGAAAAAGGTCAGCTTGATGTCGCCTTCGAGCTTCAGGGTGCGCTGCTTTTTTTCCTGCACCAGCTTGACGATCAGCGGCTTGTAATCGTTCGGGTTGAAGGTGGCGGCGACCAGTGCGATAAGGGCAAGGAATGCGACGAGAATGGCGCCGACGGAAATCAGTCCGTATTTCAGGGTTTTGTTCATTTGCATAATCCTGAGGTGGAAATGAAGACTGGAGCGGGTGAAGGGAATCGAACCCTCGTATGCAGCTTGGGAAGCTGCCGTTCTGCCATTGAACTACACCCGCAACGGCGACAACTTGAACGGCGGCCGCCACCGACTGTCAAGGGCCGTTGTATCGTCCGCCGAAAGGCTTGGATGGCGAGGCCGTTCCCGCCATATAGGGGCCTGGCCACATCTAAGACGCGGAGCACGGCATGAACAGAGATACGGTTGCCCGGTT
>NZ_DATKTK010000065.1:0-2800 GCF_035531155.1 Sulfuricella sp.
GAAGTCTTTGGGCGTACCAATTACTTGGCAACACTTTATGTGCAAGTGAGGTATGCCGAAAAGACACTCAAGCAGGACATGGACTTTCACAAACAAGTCGAACAGATCCATGTGTATCGACGAGCATTTGGGGCTCGCCCCATTCTTGAAAAGAAGGAGTTTGGTTTCGGCAAATTCAGGTGGGCGATAAAGGAGCATAAGGCAGGCAAAGCGACGGTGCTCGGTGGGAAAAAGGCGATCGTATTTGCTAAGGGTGAGTGGTCGCTGTCGGAGTCCGACGGGCACATTGACGGGCTCAAGGAAATTTGGGCAACCGGAACCATTCTTGACGGGAACTCGTCTGGCCGGTTCTTCCGAGACTATCTAGCTGGCCGCGTCTCCCAAGATGGTCTAGGAGCACTCTATAAAGTAGAGTCCATTGGCGATGATGGCCTTGGGTATAGGTACTTCACCGGCCCCGCCCGAGCGACAGCGACAAAGGGCAAATATTTTCAAGGTGTTCCCGTGGGCCAGCGACGGGAAGACGCTGAAGTTGCCACAGTCCCAATTGAAAATTTTTATGATCTCGCAGGAAGCTTTGGAAATTGCCGCAATGAGGGCGGTGTCGACTTCAGAGGGGGTAAGAAGCCGGAGGCGCTATTGCGGATTGTGCTTGAGAGATTCTCTGGACCAGGCGATATTGTCCTTGACTCCTTTGGGGGCTCCGGCACTACCGGCGCAGTAGCCCAAAAAATGGGCCGCCGCTGGATCATGGTGGAGCTCGGCGAGCACTGCCATACGCACATCATCCCGCGACTGAAGAAGGTCATCGACGGCGTAGATAGAGGCGGCATTACCGAAGCGGCCGGCTGGAAAGGCGGCGGCGGTTTCCGCTACTACCACCTCGCGCCGTCGTTGCTGGAAAAGGATAAGTGGGGTAACTGGGTCATCCATTGTGACTACAACGCGGCGATGCTGGCCGAGGCGCTGTGCAAACTTGAAGGCTTCGCCTATGCGCCCAGTGACACCGTGTACTGGCAACAGGGTTATTCCACTGAGCGCGACTTCCTCTACGTCACCACCGCGACCCTGAGTCATGAGCAGTTGCAACAATTGGCCGAGGAAGTCGGGCTGGAGCGATCACTGCTGGTGCTATGCCCGGCGTTTCGTGGCAAGGGTGACTTCCCCAATCTGACCGTCCGCAAGATCCCGAAGCAGGTACTGTCGCGCTGCGAGTGGGGTCACGACGACTATTCACTGCAGGTGGAGAACCTGCCGAAAGCGCCCGAGCTGGATGCTCCACCGCCTGCGCAAGCCGGACTGTTCACCGAGGGCGAGGCATGAGCAAGGACGGCGATGAAGGCAAGTCGGCTTCCGAGCTGATTCTGTACCGCACTGCGGACGCGCGGACACGGATCGAGGTACGCCTGGAGGGCGGCTCGGTCTGGCTGACCCAGCGTCAGATGGCGGAGATCTATCAGGTCAGCAACAAGACCGTCAGCGAGCACCTGCAGAACATCTACGAAGAGGGCGAGTGCGACCCTGAACGAACTGTCCGGAGTTTCCGGACGGTTCGGCAGGAGGCGCATCGGGTAGTGCGCCGCGACCTGGATCATTACAGCCTGGAGGCCATTCTAGCCGTTGGCTACCGGGTGCGGTCGCCGCTGGGCACGCAATTTCGCCAGTGGGCTACCGAACGGCTGAAGGAGTTCCTGGTCAAGGGCTTTGCGCTGGACGACGAGCGCCTGAAGCGCGGGCCGGACGATGGCTACTTCGAAGAGCTGCTGTCCCGCATCCGCGATATCCGATCTTCGGAACGGATGTTCTGGCGCAAGGTGCTGGACATCTACGCCACCAGCGTCGATTACGACGGAAGCGCAGAGGCCAGCCAGCGCTTCTTCAAGACGATCCAGAACAAGATGCACTGGGCGGCACATGGCCACACGGCAGCGGAAATCGTCAGGGCGCGCGCTGACTCAGGCAAGCCGAATATGGGTATGACGAGCTGGAGCGCCGAGCGACCGCGCAAGGCCGATGCCGCCGTGGCGAAAAACTATCTGGAGGTCAAGGAGCTGGAAGCGCTCAACCGCATCGTCAATGCTTACCTGGAGTTCGCCGAGCTGCAGGCTCTTAACCGGCGTCCCATGACCATGCAGGCCTGGATCAGGAAACTCGACGATTTCCTGCGCCTGAGCGAGCGCGACATCCTCACCCACGCCGGTCGGATCAGCCACGAATCGGCGGTGGAGCATGCTGGCGCGCAGTTCGATCTGTATCGCCAGCAGCAGGCGAACAAGGTCACGGCGGTGGAGCGTGATTTCGACGCAGCGACCACCAAGCTCAAACAGATCGAAGCCGGCAAGCGAAGCCCAACGCGGAAGAAGCCGGGCACGAAAACGGGGGACAAGGAATGAACCGGCACGTCAATGCCATTGCTGGCCGTCTGAGCTTGCGTCCACCGCAGCGTCGCTCGCTGGAATTACTGGATCGCATCACCGAGGTCGTGCCGCCAAGAAAGGCCGCGGATGTTGCCACGGCACTGGAAATCATTCGCAGCGAATTTCCGTCAGTCACGGACTTTGAACGTGAATTTCCCTCGTTGTGTTTCGCCTTGGCGACCGGCGTCGGCAAGACTCGATTGATGGGTGCGTTCATCGCCTACCTGCACCTGGCGCACGGCATCAACAACTTCTTCGTGCTCGCGCCTAACCTGACCATCTACAACAAGCTGATCGCGGACTTCACGCCGAACACGCCGAAGTACGTGTTCAAGGGCATTTCCGAGTTTGCAACGGACGCGCCTGCGATCATCACCGGCGAC
>NZ_DATKTK010000066.1:0-79041 GCF_035531155.1 Sulfuricella sp.
ACGCACCTCGCGATGCGCAACGCATGACTCGGGGTCAAGACGGTTCGCTACTCCTTTCTTGTGTTGGACTTTCACCAACTATCACTTGCCAGTTTGTGCTGGCGCACTGCCCTTTTGTTTGGTTACTTGTATTTTGGGCAACGCAAAATAAAGTAACCTGCTGCCGGGCAGCCCCCGGCATCTAAATATCTGCGCGTAGCGCACACAAAACCCAGCATCGCTTGTAACCAATCAGACAAATCCCTATAGTGACCACATTGTCATAAAATGCACTTCTGAGCTCTAACATGCCAACACAAAATATGATCGTGCCTAGCCCCTTTGATTCATGCCTTATTAGCGTCAAATATGATGTCTACTTTACGTTGGACGCCTTACAACTGAGCCATGACATGGCTGCCTCTGACATACCAAAAAAATGAGTAAGAAGCTCGTTCTTCCTCCTGAATTTGAACACATTCGAAAGGCTGCCCTTCGTGCGATTGGGGAAATTCGTCCAACAGGTCCGGAAACACTCGCCGACCCAAAGTTTTTGTTCACTGCGCAAAGAACTAAGGCAAGCAACGAGCTCCCCGCTTACTACCTCGTTTACTTTCTGCTGGTTGACCTCCTTGGATTCAAGAATCTGGGCCAATTCGAGAAGATCTCGTGGTCCGTACCGATCGACTTCAATGGGAAGGCTTATCTGATCGAGCATCGCAAGATGGGGCTCGGGATTTTCGCACACGACGCTAGTGCAGAAGAAGATGTCGCCCGCCAGATTGTCATCCGCATTCAAAAAGGGGTGAAAGCTGCGCAGCCGTTCTTCGAATGGCTGGCCGGCCAAGCCGTCCAGAATTCAGCAGTCAATGTTCTTAATAAAAGCGAACCGCTCTTTGATCGCTTCACCTACCACCTAGAGACGTATCGGATAAAGGCTAGAGAAGCAGTAGATCGAAAGGACGAGCGCCACGTCGAGACGCGCAACTTTGACGGCGGCTCTTCGACTAGTGTGCATATGCCTGCAAGGAAGCTAAGAACTGAATCACGCTGGTTAGCGCTCGCAGCAATTGAGGCCTTCTATAGTTGGACCGAGCATGTCTTCATCCACATCGCAATCCTGAATGGGAAAGTTAAAACCGGCAATGAAGTTACTGAGTTGGCTGAGGCTGATTGGCAGGCCAAGTTCAAGCGCGCACTTGACGTTACGGAACCGACTACGAAGAACCTATTCGACAAACTTGTGGTGATACGTAAGCAGCTTCGAAACTTCGTTGCGCATGGCGCGTTCGGTAAACAAGGCGAGGCCTTCAAGTTCCATTCGGGTGCAGGTGCAGTTCCTGTCTTACTGCCACATCTGGCCGGTAGTCGAAAATTTGTGCTCGGCAGCGAACTTTCATTCGAAGACGATCAAGCTCTCGCGGTTATCGAAGAGTTTATTGCACACTTGTGGTCTGGCCCACGTCAAGCCGCCGAATTCTACATACAGAAAAGTGGCTTGCCGCTAATCCTTACCATGGTTGCAGATGGCACATACGCCCAAGCGATGACATCAATTGAAGATATGACCGATTTTGTAGATCACCTCACGGGGCGGTTCGACCAAGCCGCAAACATGGATTGGTAGCGGAAAATAGTCTCTGTGCACATCAGGCGCCCAACCCATCATTCCACCGGACCTGCGCAAAAAGCCGCGCAGGCCCGTGAATTCAAACGTTGGCTCAGATCTGGCTAATCGATTTCAAACACCAACCCATTCCCAAACACCAACACCGCCCGCACCACCTTAGGTGCAAACACCCCCTCCATAGCCATCCGATACTCCCTCATCTGCCCCAGATAAGGCGCGGAGCTAGCCGCCAAATCCCCCTCTTCCGCCCGTTCTGCGGCCTTGAAATCCAGTATCCAGACGTCATCCTCGAACTCAACCAACCGGTCGAGACGCCGACTCTCCCCCGCAGCAGTGCGGTAGGGCACTTCCTTCCAGGCGTTCACATAGCGTGCGGGATCGAAGAAGCGCTGCAAATGGGGGGCTTGGGTGAGGTGCAGGGCATCCTGCCAGAGCGCATCGAACTCGGTATCGTCCACTTCCAGCCTGTCTTGCAGCCACGCCCGGTCGAGCACCGGCGCGGGCGGGGCGATCCATTCCAGCAGCGCATGGAGACGGATGCCATGGCGCTGTGCCTCGGTCTGGCGCTGGCTGGTGCGTTTGCCGGTGGGAATGGCCGCCGCTGAATGATTATGGCAGACGGGGGAAGGCGCCGCTTCCGGTTGCACTGCGCCTGCAGGCAGCTGCGGCATCTGGCCGAGTTCGCAGGTTTCCCCGGCATTTTCGCCAGCGACGGCGTTGCGGATTTTTCCATGCCAGCTTTCCTCGGACTTGCGCATTCCTTCGCTGCCGCTGACGATCAGCGCCTGACGGGCGCGGGTCATCGCGACATACAGCAGGTTCAGGTCTTCGCGCCGCTCCAGCTGGGCCTCCGCATCGAACACCGGCTGCCACTGCGCGGCGCGCTCGCGCTTGCCGGCGTAAAGGAAGAAATGCTGCGGGCGCGGGCTTTCCGGCGGCCAGTCCAGCACGGCCCGGTAGCCGCGCTCGTTGCGGGGCGAGGCATGGGCGTCGAGCAGCCAGACGATGGGCGATTCCAGCCCCTTGGAACCGTGGATGGTGAGGATGCGCACGGCGTTGCCGGCATCGCCGACGATGCCTTCGTCCGGGGCCTCTTGCGCTGCCGCACGGCGCAGCTGCTGCAGTTCGTTGATGAATTTGGGCAGGCTGGGATAGCGGCCGCTGTCCACGTTCAGCGCCAGTTCCATGAAGGCGTGCAGGTTGGCCTGCACCGCGCCGCGCATCGCTTCCGGCACGGCGGCGACGTAGCGTGGTAGCAAGTCGCCCTCGAAATAGATGCGGTCGAGCAGGTCGTGAACCGGCAGGGTGTCGGTCAGCGCGAGCCAGCCTTGCAGCAGGCCCAAGGCGCGGCGCAGCGCCGGGCTGGATGCCTCCCGCCCAGCCACGGCGTGCAGGCGAGCCCACCAGGAGCCGTCGGATTCGCGCGCCAGCGCCATCAGGTCGTCGTCGGCACAGCCGAACAGGGGCGAGCGCAGCGCCTGGGCCAGGCACAGGTCGGCGAAGGGGGTGATGAGGAAAGTCAGCAAGGCGGTCAGATCGGCGCATTCCAGGGTGTCGAGCAGCCCGCCCTGACGCGAGCTGACGTAGGGGATGCGGGCCGCGCGCAGGGCGCGCTCGTAGATTTCCAGCCGGGTGCGGCTGCGTTTCAGCAGCAGGATGTCGCGGAATTCCGCCGGCCTGCCCTCGCCATTCTCCGTGGCGATCTGCCATGTGCCGACCATGTCGCCGATTTTTTCCGCCAGCTGCTGGGCTTCCCGCTCGACGCGCTGGTCTTCCTCTTCCTCCACCGGCTCGGTCAGGGGATCGCGCAAGACCAGGACGGACGGCTGGGCCTCGGCAGGTTGGTCTTGATCGTCTTGGGCCAGGGGCAGCACTTCCACCCGACCTGGGATCTCGGCGTGATGGGCTTGGTGCAGCTCGAACCCGGTAAATTCCGCCTCCTGCCCGAACAGGCGGTTCACCGCCTCCAGCACCGGCGGCGCGCTGCGGCGGGAAACGTTCTGCTGCAGCCTGGCCGCACCGTAGCCTTGCTCCAGAAAATCGGCGGCGATGCCGAACAGACGCGCATCGGCGCGGCGGAAGCGGTAGATCGCCTGCTTCGGGTCGCCCACCAGAAACACCGTCGGCGCGCTGCCCGCGCCGGTCGAGGCATCGAGCCAGGAGCGCATGATCTGCCATTGCAGCGGGTTGGTGTCCTGGAATTCGTCGAGCAGGATATGGCGGTAGCGGCAGTCGAGCTTGTACTGCATGTATTCGGCATGGTCGGAGCGGTTGAGCAGCTGGTGGACGCGCCATTCCACGTCGGTGAAATCCACTGCCCGCCGCTCTTCCTTGAGGCGCTGGTAGGCGGCAAGCAGCCCCGCGCCGCAGCGCAGGCCGGCGCGATTGAAGCGGTAAGCGGCCTGCGCGGCGAGAGCATCCCGCACCGCCGCAAGGCGCTCGCTCAGGCACCCATGCAGTTCGAGCAGGCGCGCTTCGCCTTCCGCAGTAAGGCGCTTCGCCTGATCCTTGCTTGTCTTGCGCTTGCGCGGGTCGCCTTTCAGGGTGAAGAAAACGGCACAGATCGACTCGAAGCATAGGGCAAACCCCTGCCCGCCAACATCCGCAAGAACTCGTGCAAGCCCGACGGCAAGCGCCTTGTCCGTATCCGTGTTGATTTCCAGCAGCCCCATAAAGGACTGCAAATCCAGGATCAGGCCGCTATCGGCAAACAGCTCGGCGAGCACATCCCGCTCCGGCTCCACCGCCAGATCGCGGCGCACGGCATTGGTGGCAAAGGCTGCCGCATCCTCCGCCCCTTGGGTATAGGCCCACCATTCCGCGCGCTTGGCGACAAAATCGAGCAGCAGGCTACGGGTATTGTGCAGGCCGTGCTCGGCGAAAAGGAAATCCAGCGCTTGGGCAGCTTCCGAGCCGGGTTCGGATTGCAGCTCTTCGGCGAACAGCTGCCAGGCTTCCTCCAGCAGCGCGGAGGTCTGGTCGAGCAGCCCCCAGTCGCCGCCCGCACCGCTCTCCAGCGGGGCGCGCTGGAGCAGTTGCAGAAACCAGCCGTGGAAGGTGTTGATGGTGATCCCGGGCTGGGCGGAAAGGAAGATTTCGAACAGGCTGCGGGCGCGGGGCAGCAGGGACTCGATTTCGTGCTCCGGAACAGCTCTTTCACGTAGAAAATCTCGCACTTCCTCGTCCGGCGCCAAGGCCAGCAGGCGCAGCCAGTCGCGCAGGCGGGCCGCCATTTCCTGCGCCGCCTTGCGGGTGAAGGTGATCGCCAGGATTTCGGACGGCGCCGCCCCGGCCAGCAGCAGGCGCACGATGCGCGACACCAGCAGCCAGGTCTTGCCGCTGCCGGCACAGGCTTCGACCACCGCCGAAGAAGCTGGATTCAGCGCGGCGCGGTTGATCTCATTGCCCGTCATGATAATCCTTGCGGCACAGGCCGCTCATCTCGCACCAGGTGCACGCCTGGTCGCTGCCTTGGGCGGGCAGCGCCGCGCCCCGGTAGAGTGCGTTGAACAGCTCGCGCAGGCGCTGCCCGGTGGCTTGGCTCAGCGCATAAATGTCTTCCTGCGCCACCAGCCTGGTGCTGCCATCCTCGTCCACCGGCACGAATGCCGCCTCGACCACCGACTCTTCCAGGAGCAAGGCATACACCGGCAGCTGCACGTCCTCGCCCGGCGTTTCCAGCTTTTTTTGCAGACCGATGCGGCTCTGGGTCTTGTAATCCAGCACGGCGTAGGCGGCTTCCCCATCGTCCGAGCGGGTGTCGACGCGGTCGATCCGGCCCTTCAGGGTCAGGCTGCGCCCCCCGTCCAGCGCCAGTTCCAGCGTGCGCCACAGCTCGCCGTCGTGCCAGCGCCAGCCTTCCCGCTCGCGCTCCGCCTGCCAGTCGAGATAAGCCGGGATGCGCACCTCCCAACGCAGTGCCCAGGCGCGGGCGAGGTAATCCGCCTCCAGCGCCTGGCGGAATTCTTCCCGGCTGATGTCGGAGAGCGCCTGTTCCATCTCGGCCCGGTCGCAGCCGCTGATGGCGGGATAACGCTGGTGGAAATGGTGCAGGATGGCGTGCACGTGCTCGCCGTAATCCTTTTTTTCCAGCGCCTGCTGCACTTCATCCAGCTCGTTCAGATGCAGGGCGTGGCGGGCGTAAAACTGGTAGGGGCAGGCCATCAGGCTGTTGTAGCCGCTGGCGGAGAGGCTGGTCGGCACCAGTTCCGGCGGCAGCGAGGGGCTGGATGCCGCAAAAGCATTCCCTCCCCCTAGCAGGGGGAGGGTTAGGGTGGGGGTTGGAAGCGGTGCTGGGGATGTGGATTGTGAATCAACCACCGTCACCCCCATCCCAGCCTTCCCCCTAGAAGGGGGAAGGAGTATGCCCTGCGCTGACCATTCCACGTCCGCAGCCGCCCGGCGCGGCAATTTTTCGCCATAGGCCAGCTCGTGAAAGGCTTCCAGCCGCTCGACCCACGGGCTCGCCAGATTGGGTTCGGCGTTCTTCCGCCCCTGCCAGGTAATGAGCAGGGTGCCGCAGTCCGCCAGCAGCACGGTGAAGTCCTGCTCCATCTGGCGCAGATCCTGCTCGAAGGTCGGCAGCCCCAGTTGCGCCCGCACCGATTGGTTGAAGAAGGCGCTTTCCTTTCCTCTTCCCGGAAAATGGGCGGCGTCGCCGCCGGCCACGATCACGCCGTCGAAGCGGCGCAGGCGCGTGGCGCCGAGATGGGTGAACACCACCGGGCTGGTGATGCCGGTATCGCGGAAGGTGGCGGCTTCGAGCTGGCTGTCGAGCCAGCGCCGCCATTCGCTCAGGGAGAACAGCCCCTGATCCTGGCCCAATTCTTTTTGCAGGCGCTCAAGCAGGCGCAGCAACTGCTCTCCGGCTAAGTCCTGCGCCAGACCCCGATGCAGGCCCAGCATCTCCAGGCTTTCCAGCAGGCTGACCAGCCATGCCGCCAGCCCACGCTTGCGCGCGCCGAAGCGGGCCTGCGCCTGCTCCAGCCGGGCCAGCAGCTCGAGCACGTCTTCCGCGCCCTCACGCTGCGCCAGGCTGCGGTAGTGATGCAAGCCGGAGATCACGCTATGGCGGCGTACCAGTTGCTCGAGGCCGTAGACGGCGTGCTTGCGCGCCCCACCCTCCCAGTCGGCGAAGATCAGCGGGGATTTGAGCAGGTCGAGCAGATCGAGATAATGAAAGTGGCTGGCCATGGCGTCGAGCCAGCGCATCACCACGGCGCTGGCGGCCACGGTGGAAAAGGTCCAGCCGGTTTCGTCCGCGACCAGGATCTGGCCGCGCTCCAGCAGGGCGCGGGCGCGGCGCGCGACCAGCCGGTCCTGGGCGATCACCGCGATTGCGCTTTTGCCTGCCTGCAGCCACTCGCGGATCTGGCTATCCACCGCCTGCGCCTCCTGCTCCAGGCTGTGCGCCTCGAGCAATTCGAGGCGGCCTTGCAGCGGGCTTTCCGGGCAGCGCTGACGGAATTCGACGGCACGTTCGCGCAGGCCGGGCGGCGCCGCTTCTTCCGCGGCTACCGGCGACTGCCAGGCGACTTGCACCAACCGGCTCAAGTCATCGGCCAAAGCCTCGCCGCCGCAGCCAAACAGGTGAACCGGCTGACTTTCCCCGTAGCGACGGAAAAAATCCTGCTCCATCGGCGTCAGGCCGGACAGGCCGACGGCATACAAGGGTGAGATAGCGGCACCGGACAAACTGGCCAGCCGCAGGTGGTAGGCGGTGATGCTGTCGACGCGGCCATCGCCGCTGAGGCTCATGGCATACCACAGCTCGTGCACCAGGCGCGCCTCGAACTGCAGTGGCGCGCCGGCACGGGTGCGGTAGGCTTGTTCCAGCAGCGCGACGAATTCGGGATAGGAGTCCGGCAGGCCGGTTCCCTGCCGGGCAATATCGTCGAACAGGCTGAGCAATTCCCGGCTGACATGCCACAAATCGGCATCGGCAAACCACTTCCGCTCGCGCAGGGCCTGGTAAAGCAGGGCGGCACGGCAGCTGTCGGGGAGGATTTCACGCCCGAGCGCCCCCTCTCCGGCCCATTCCGTCAGGGTGGTCATGCGCGGCAGCAGCAGGGAGGGCGCGCCCGCCGCCTCGCACAGCACCTCGCCCATCAAATCGACGGCATGAAAATTCGGCAGCAGAATCACCAGGCCGGTCAGCCTGGGCAGCCGCTCCCGCTCCAGCGCGACGATTTCCCGCGCGGCGGTGCGCAGCAGGTTGGGGACGGAAACAGTGTCTACCGGAAATTTCCGCATATAATGAAGTGATAGGTGTCCGGGAATACCGGGAACAATGGGGAACAACCTGATTTTATCCCGAAACCGGGTGGCATAATCAACGCATTACCCAACAATTCCCCTTGCCGGATTTTTTTGGTTAGGATAAAGTTCAAAAAATAACTTCATACCCAGCCCATAAACTGGCAATACGTCTGTCACAACACAAAAAGCAAACACAATCGTCAAACTGTCACAGCGTTTCACCCTCTTTTCCGTTGATTCTCTTTGAACTGGAGCAAGAACCTCATGAGCGAGCATATCCATTACGTCACCGACGACACCTTCGAGCAGGAAGTCCTGCAATCCCCGTTGCCCGTGCTGGTTGACTACTGGGCAGACTGGTGCGGCCCGTGCAAGATGATCGCCCCGGTGCTTGACGAAGTGGCGCAGGAATACGCCGGACGCCTCAAGGTCGCCAAGCTCAACATCGACGAAAACCAGGCCACGCCGCCCAAATTCGGCATCCGCGGCATTCCTACCCTGATGATTTTCAAGAATGGCAACATCGAAGCCACCAAAGTCGGCGCCCTGTCCAAATCGCAGCTGACCGCATTCATTGACAGCAATATCTAAAGCCGATAACCTAGCGTCTGACTGCCCGTTCCTCGGGCTCAGGCGCAAGTTTCTTCCCGCCGCACTCTGAAACTCCAGATCCACCTTGCTCTATCTTTGATCCACCTTTTCTACTGATTCATCCTACCCTACCGCCATGCGCTTATCCGATTTAAAACACCTCCCCGTCACCGAACTGGTGGAAATGGCCATCACCAATGAAATCGAGGGTGCCAGCCGCCTGCGCAAGCAGGATCTGATTTTTGCCCTACTGAAGAATCAGGCCAAGAAAGGCGAAAGCATTTACGGCGAAGGCACGCTGGAAGTGCTGCCTGATGGCTTCGGCTTCCTCCGTTCTCCTGACACCTCCTATCTGGCCGGACCAGACGACATTTATGTCAGCCCCTCTCAGATTCGCCGCTTCAACCTGCACACTGGCGATTCGATCGAGGGTGAGATCCGCACCCCCAAGGAGGGCGAGCGCTATTTCGCACTGGTCAAGGTGGACAATGTCAACGGCGAACCGCCGGAGAACTCCAAGCACAAGATCCTGTTCGAGAACCTGACGCCGCTGTTCCCGAATCAGCCGATGATTCTGGAACGCGATATCAAGGCGGAAGAGAACATCACCGGTCGCGTCATCGACATGGTCGCGCCGATCGGCAAGGGCCAGCGCGGCCTGCTGGTGGCCTCGCCGAAATCCGGCAAGACCGTGATGCTGCAGCATATCGCCCACTCCATCGCGGCCAACCACCCGGAGTGCTATCTGATCGTGCTGCTGATCGACGAGCGACCGGAAGAAGTGACGGAAATGCAGCGCTCGGTGCGCGGCGAGGTGGTTTCCTCCACCTTCGACGAACCCGCCACGCGCCACGTCCAGGTTGCCGAAATGGTGCTGGAAAAAGCCAAGCGCCTGGTGGAACACAAGAAGGACGTGGTGATTCTGCTCGATTCGATCACCCGTCTGGCACGTGCCTACAACACCGTGGTGCCGGCCTCCGGCAAGGTGCTCACCGGCGGTGTGGACGCCAACGCCCTGCAGCGCCCCAAGCGCTTCTTCGGCGCGGCGCGCAACATCGAGGAAGGTGGCTCGCTCACCATCATCGCCACCGCCCTGGTGGATACCGGTTCGCGCATGGACGACGTGATCTACGAGGAATTCAAGGGTACCGGCAACATGGAAATCCACATGGATCGCAAGATGGCGGAGAAGCGCCTGTATCCGGCGATCAACGTCAACCGCTCCGGCACCCGCAAGGAAGAGCTGCTGATCAAACCCGATATCCTGCAAAAAATCTGGGTGCTGCGTAAACTGCTCTACCCGATGGATGATCTGGAAGCGACGGAATTCCTGATCGACAAGATCAAGGCAACCAAAAACAACGCGGACTTTTTCGATTCCATGCGCCGGTAACAATGCGCGGGCTTGATAAAGCCCATTTTTTAGAGGATAATCCCTCTTTTTTAAGAATTCGGCCCTAAAAAAAGCCGCCAGATTCCAAGGATTTAAGCCATGAAACCGGAAATTCATCCCGACTACAACGAAATCGACGTAACTTGCAGCTGCGGCTCCAAGTTCAAGACCCGCTCCACCATGAACAAGGCGCTGGGCATTGAAGTCTGCTCGATGTGTCACCCGTTCTACACTGGCAAGCAGAAGACCATCGATACCGCCGGCCGCGTCGAGAAATTCCGCCAGAAATACGGCATGAAGTAAGCTTCGACGCTACGCAGCAACATAAAGGCAGCCTCAAGCTGCCTTTTTTGTTTATCCAGGGTCAGCTAAAATAAGTCATGACGAGACTCGCTTTCGCCTCCAGATTGTTTGCCGGTCTGCTCTGCCTGGGACTGCTCGCCAACTGTGCCGTCAACCCGGTTACAGGACGGCAGAATTTCGTCATGATGTCCGAAAGCGACGAAGTCCGCACCGGCCAGAAGGGCGACGAGGAAGTCCGCCAGGAATATGGCGTTTACGACAACCCCGCCCTGCAGCGTTATGTCAACGAAGTCGGTCAGCGCCTCGCGCAGAAAAGCCACCGCGGCAACCTGGAGTACCACTTCACCGTAGTCGACAGCCCGGAAATCAACGCCTTCGCCCTACCCGGCGGCTATATCTACATCACCCGCGGCATCATGGCTTACCTTAGCTCCGAAGCCGAGCTCGCTGCCGTGCTGGGCCATGAAATCGGCCACGTCACCGCGCGCCACAGCGTGCAGCAGTACAGTGCCTCGATGGCCGCCAGTATCGGCGTGGCGCTGGGCTCCATCCTGGTGCCGGAGTTGCGCGGCGGCGCTCAGGATCTGCTCAACCTGCTCGGCAACGCATTGCTTTCAGGTTACGGGCGCGACCACGAACTGGAAGCGGACCGCCTCGGTGCGGAATACCTGGCGCGCACCGGCTACGACCCGCAGGCGATGGTGAAGGTGGTCGGCGTCCTCAAGAACCAGGAACAGTTCGATGCCGAAATCGCCCGCGGAGAAGGCCGCGAGCCGAGGCGCTACCACGGTCTGTTCGCGACCCACCCCGACAACGATACCCGGCTCAAGGAAGTGGTCGGCGAGGCCAACCGTTTTGTCCAGCAATCCCAAACCGACAGCCGCCAGGCCGCCTATCTGGCGCAAGTCAACGGACTGATTTTCGGCGACAGTCCCAGCCAGGGCATTGTCCGCGACAGCCGGTTCCTGCATGAAGGGCTGGGATTCGGGCTGAATTTCCCTCCCGACTGGAAAGTTAAAAACAGCCCCGACAAGGTGATCGCCCTCAGCCCGGAAAACGACGGACAAATCGAATTGCTACTGGCCGGCCCCGCACGCGACACGCCGACAGAATTCCTGCGCCGCAGTGTCCGGCTGGATGCCGGCAACGAGCTGGAAACCGGCCCGATCAACGGCCTGCCCGCCGCCATCATGAGCGGCATACGCCAGGGCAAACCGGTCAAGGTCGGCGTGATATTTTTCCGGGATCAGTCCTTCATCCTGGTGGCCACCGCAAAAACCCCGTCCGCCTATAACCGCCACCAAACAGAAATATCGTCCGCGATCGACAGTTTTCACGCCTTGCAGGATGCCGAGCGCAAACTGGCGAAGCCCACACGCATACACACCCGCACCGCCAAAAAAGGGGAAACCTTCGCCAACCTGGCGCGCCAGTCCCCCCTCGGCAAGAATGCCGAGGGCTACCTGCGCCTGATGAATCACGCCTACCCCAGCGGTGAGCCGCAGGCAGGGCAGCACCTTAAAACGGTCGAGTAGCCGCCGGCCCAATCCGAGATACCATGAGCCAACCCACAAACTTGACCAACTCCAGCAACCGTTCAACCTTCTTCCTGCTTGCCATCCTCTGCCTTGCCTGGATACTGCCCGGCCTGATCGGCCATCAGCCCTGGAAACCCGATGAAGCCTACAGCTTCGGGCTGATTTACCATATTCTCCAAAGCGGCGACTGGATCGTACCGACCCTGGGTGGCGAGCCTTTCATGGAAAAGCCGCCGCTGTATTACCTCACCGCGGCGCTTTTCGGAAAAATATTTTCCTTCGCGCTTCCTCTGCATGACGCAGCGCGCCTGGCCACCGGCTTTTTCATGGCGATCGCGCTGCTGCTCACCGGGTTGGCCGGCAGGGAACTGTGGGGCAAGGGCCATGGCCGCCTCGCTGTGCTCATCCTGATTGGTTGCCTGGGGTTGCTGATCCGTGGCCATGAAATGATCACCGACACCGCATTGCTGGCCGGCTTCGCCATGGCCATCTACGGCTTGGCTCTGAGTCACAGGAGATTCGTACTGGCAGGTTTCTGGCTCGGCACGGGAACCGGTATCGGCTTCATGTCCAAGGGGCTGATCGCACCCGGGCTCGTTGGACTGACTGCCCTGCTGTTGCCGCTCGCATTCCGCCACTGGCGCAGCCGGGATTACTTGCTGTGCCTTGCAACAGCCTTCTTCGCGGCTGTGCCATGGCTGACCATTTGGCCGACTCTGCTGTATCTGCGCTCGCCGGAACTGTTCCGGGAATGGTTCTGGATCAACAATCTGGGGCGGTTCCTCGGCTTCGCCAAACTCGGCCCCGGCAGCGATCACTGGTATTATTTAAAAACCCTGCCCTGGTTCGCCTGGCCAGCCCTGCCGATTGCGCTGTGGACGCTGTGGCAGGGGCGGCGCACCGTCTTCAGGCAAGCCGGCGTTCAGCTTGCGCTCACCGCCTTCCTGGTGATGCTGGGGGTACTCAGCCTGGCTTCCGACGCACGCGAGCTCTATGCCCTGCCGATGCTGCTGCCACTCTCGCTGCTGGCCGCTCCAGGCGTCAACACCATACGCCGCGGCGCGGCCAGCGCGCTGAACTGGTTCAGCATCATGACCTTCGGCTTTATCGCCGGCGTGTTCTGGTTCTACTGGTTCGCCATGATCTCCGGGTATCCCGCCTCCCAGGCAGAGCGTTTGCAAAGATTGCAGCCGGGTTACATCCCGGCGTTCGAACCGCTGCACTTTGCCATTGCGCTACTGGCCACCCTGGCCTGGTTGTTCATCATTTTCTGGGCAAGATCCCTGCCCCGCAATCCGCGTGCCGTGCTCAACTCGGCTACCGGCATCACGCTGGTGTGGGTGATCATGATGACAGTGTGGCTGCCCTGGCTCGATGCCGGCAAGAGCTACCGCTCCATGATCGCCTCCATGCAGCAAGCCTTGCCCGCTCGCCACGCCTGCATTTCCAGCAACAAACTGGGCGAGCCGCAGCGCGCCCTGCTGGAATACTACGCCGGCATCCTTACCCGACGCACGGAAACTCACAAGGGAATCGAGTGTGATCTGCTGCTGGTGCAGGGCAGCGCCAGGAACCCGGATGCGCCTCCCGGCCCGGAATGGAACAAAATCTGGGAAGGGAATCGGCCTGGGGACAAATCGGAGCGCTATTGGCTGTTCCAGCGCAATCCGTCCTGAAGCCTAGACAACCGGAACAGGCTCTTACTTCCGCAGTTTATTTCTGATCTGATCCAGGGTATTCCTGGCAGCGTCCTGCTCCGGACCGCCCAGGAGGACGGCCTTATTTGCCAAAACCAGCGCTTCGGGATAACGCTTTTGCTCGGCTAACGTTTGGGCAAGGTTGTTGAAGGCAATGGCGGACTTCGGATGATCCAGCGTTGCCTGCAGGTATGCTTTTTCGGCGCGCTTCCAGTCGCCTTGGGCATAGGCCGCATTGCCCAGGCCGATGCGGGCGGAAAGGTTACGCGGCCAACGTTTGAGGGCGGCTTCATAGGTGGCTTCAGCACTTTTCGGCGGGGCAGTTTTTTCCAGAGCCACGGCCGAGGCAACGTATGCAGCTTCAGTCGCGGTGCGGGGCATCCTGCCCGGCGGCAGCGCAAGCATCGCCCAGTAGCCGGCGCGCTCCCAAGTATGCTCGAAAGTCGTTAAAGGTAGCACCTGCCGCCGCTCCAGACCGGAGCGCAGGATAATTTCCTCGCGCTTGAGGTCGTAACCCACCACCACCGCGTAATGCCACACCGGATACCAGCTCAGCGCGAGGTTTTGCAGCACGACCACCGGCGAACCGTCAGCCACTTCCGTCAGCAAATCGTCCAGCTTCGGTGCCAGCTCATAGGCCAACAGGCCATTGCGCCGCGTGGCGGCCAGCATTTCGACTTGCAGGCTGCCCGAGAGCCCCGGCAGGTACACTTGCGGGGTCAGGTCCTGCGGGGTCACTTGGACGCCCCCCCCTGCACCAAGCGCCATGGCGAGTGACGCCGGGCCGCACTGGTGGGTTTCCTGGGGGTAGAACGGCACCTCGCTAAGCTCCACCTGCTGCGGCAGCTGCCTGGCGCTCGTCTTGAGCAGGGACTGCGTCTGCGGCGTGGCGCAACCGCCCAGCCAGATCAAAAAGAAAACGCCCGCGATTAAGCGGACGCAGACTCGAAACAACATGGGTCGAATTTACTTGATCGAGCGCGTAAACGGAAACACTTTGGTAAAGCCCAGAATGTCCGTCACCAGCAGGATCACGAAAATGGTGAACAGAATCCCGATAATTTCACCACCGGCGGGCATCTTGTCCAGCTTGCCCGCAACCTTCTGCACCTCTTCGTCGGTCAGCGCATCCACACGCGCTTTGGCAGTGTTGACGTCGACTCCCTGAGTCTGCAATTCCTTGCGCACGTCTTCACGGTCAAGGAAAGCGCGAATACGCTCGCGCTCGGATTGGGACTGAGCGGATACGGCCACTTTGTCCGTTCCCACCAGCCCGGCATGAGCCGACTGGAGCGGCAGGCCAAGGCCTAAAACGCTGGCGATCAACAAGCGGCTGGTCATGCGCATGAAACGTGAATTCATCATTATTTCTCCTAATAAATTTTCAGGCAAATAAGCTGAATAATATGGTACATAAAACCGTTTTACCCGATGGTTACCCTTTATTAACCTTCGGATCACCATTGAATTTTCGATACAAGAAGTAACTATGCAAGGACCAACCTAAAATAAAACCTATCATCAATGTGAAAAATATCAACAACGCACTCGACAAGGAAATCGGCTGCAAATCCGCCTGATCGGTCCATATTTTGCCTCGATTCTTCAAGGTCGACAGGCTGCTAGGCAGCGTCACCTGCCAATACTTCACTTGAATTTGGAATGGGCGTCAGCGAGGCCAGTCTTCAGGTCTTCCCAGATTTTGTCAGCAGTTTCTTTGACCTGCTCCCAGGCTTCACCACCGGCCTTCTCCAGCTCCTGCATTTTTTCAGACGCCGCACGCTGTTTGGCACGCAACTCATGAAGCGCCTCGGCACGCTTGACCTTCATGTCAGCCCCCGCGTTCTCCACCTTGGCTTCCAATAAATCGATTTGGGCGCCCCATTCTTTCAGTTGCGCCGCCATTTTTTGTTTATATGCGTCTTTAATTTCCATGGCCTACTCCTTAAGTGGTCCGCGACAACTCAACCTCATCTGAATTTACTTTACCACCAGCCGGTTTTCAACCTCATTGACGCCAGCCACCGCACCCGCCAGTGCTTTGGCCCTATCGCTACTCGGCTGCGTATCGACAGATCCGCTCAATGTCACCACGCCTTTTACGGTATCCACGCTGATTTGCAGCGTCTTGAGACCGGGCTCGGCAAAAATGGCGGCTTTGACCTTGGCCGTAATCTCGGCATCATCGATGGCCACTCCGGCTTTCACGCCTTGCTCGCCCAGTTTTTCACCGACTTTATCGGCCGCTTCACCTATTTTCTTGCCGGCTTGATCAGCCGTCTGGTCTATCTTTTTACCTGCGGTCTCTGCCGGCCCCGGTCTGTCGCAGGCGGCAAGCCCAACCGCCAACAGCATCGAAATACCGACTAATTTTAAATTCTCTGAAATTTTCATTTTGATTCCCTTTCCAAGCTCATTCATATCGCCTAAAAATAAAGCCGCAATCGATGGGCAGATCACAAACGAAGAACGTCACACGACCCCCTGAAGCAGATGCCCGGAGGGTCGTCCGACGGCAAGCCGATCTGCTGCTGTTATTTAACCCGTATGTCGTTCTTGACCGACTTCACGCCCTTGACGCTGCGTGCGACCTCAACGGCTTTGTTTTCAGCGGCACTGGAACTCACAAAACCGCTCAATTGAACCACGCCTTTGAAAGTCTCCACATTTATTTCAGCGGATTTCAAGGAAGGCTCATTGAATATGGCAGCCTTGACCTTGGTGGTGATGACGCTATCGTCGATATACTCACCGGTCCCTTCCTGCTTCGAAGTGGACGCGCAACCCACGACGGACACCAGCGCAACGGCGAGGAAAAGTGCGGAAAGATACTTGCTAAGTTGGTTCATGATTAAATCCTCCCAAAGTAATACGAAAAAAAAACGCTCAGAGTTACTTGCGATCAGAAGGCTCCCTGCGAATGCCCGTTTGCCTTCCGGTCAATCCAGCAAAGCCAGATTAGCCCTGCAACCGGGCACCGTCTGTACGGTGTCGCACATAAGTCCGGCGGAATCGAAAGACAATGAACCCTTGAGTTGGCGCTTCGGCTGCGGGCTACGTTCAGTGCGAACGGATCTTGATCAGCACTTCCTAAAAACAAAAGGCCAACCCAAGATTAATGGGTTGGCCTTTATTACTTGCGGAACATTTTGGGAAGGTGGCGGTTACCTCTGAGCCGGCTTCTGAGCCATGACTTCCACTTCCACGCGGCGATCAGGCCCCAGGCAGGCAATCAGTTTCTTGGTCGCTTTCTTGCCTTTGCATTCGCCGGGCTTCGTCACGGGATTGGCCCCGTCCACGCCCCTGGCCGTGATCTTGCCGGCCGGGATCCCCGCGGATTCGACCAGATAAGTCTGGACCGCTTCGGCGCGGCGTGTCGAAAGCTTCATGTTGTAGGCGTGTGAACCGATCCGGTCGCTGTATCCCGTTACCTTGACGACGTCAAAGTCGGCGCCCCTCAGATCTGCGGCAAGCTTGTCGAGATCCTGTCGGCCCGCAGGCTTCACGGTCGACTTGTCGAAATCGAAAAGAGAATCCGCGGAGAAAGTCACCCTCCTCGGCGCAGGTTTCGTGGCCGCAGGCGGGGGCGGAGGTGGCGTCACGACCGTCGGCTGGGGCGCGGGGGCGGCGGCAACAGGTTCGGATGCCGCCGCACGCGGTGCGGGGGCCGGCGATTTGCCGCCAAACTTGTAGACCAGGCCGACCGAGACCAGATCGACGTCGCCTTTGTTGCCGACGGCATCGTTGATCCGGTAGCGTTCCGCCTCGGCGCGCACGGCAAGGGAGTCAGTGAGCGCGTACTGTAGCCCCAGGCCGAACTTGTAGTTGGTATCGCGCTTGCTGGGGTTGGGGTCGAGCACATTGACCGCTCCGGTTCCGGTGAAGGTGTCTCTGGCTTCAGCGTAGTTCAATCCGACCCGGCCAAACGCCGAAAACTTGTCAGTGATGGGCAGAATACCAACCGCGTCAAGATTCAGGCCTCGAAGCTTGATATTGCCGTTCAGCGTTCCCGTCGGTACCGTTGTCGCCAGGTAACTGAACTGCCCCAAATCGAAATAACCGCCTTCAAGGGCAAAGTTCTTGTTGAACTGGTACCCGCCGTATAGCTTGTAGCCGAAGTCTCGCTCGTCATCGGCGATCGTTGTCGAGGTAAAACCACTTCCCAGCAGGCTGCGGGAGATCCGCTCATCGTCGATAGTCGCTCTGGACTGGCCCACGTTGGCCCCGACGTACCAGCCAGCTTCATCCGCCACTGCGTATGGGCCGGCGATCACGGCGAGGGCCGCCAAACCCAGCGTTCCTGTGGCTTTGGCTAAGTTAGCTCGTGTTAATTTCATGTTTTTCTCCAAGAGGATTTGCCGTGCCTAACAAAGTCATTAAGTCACGATGATTGTTTTAGTCTTGATCCAGCAACAAAGGTCGGCAGAAATGGCTCTGCCGGCCTTTGTTTTAATGCCTCATGCCCTAGATGCAACCAGCAGGGGCATTAGGATTGCCCGGCACTGAAACGACGTTAGAGTCAAAGACAAACGCGCCAGCCGCAAAAGCCCCTGCCAACAATCTGCCACACGAGGTTGCGCCGGTGTTCATCGTGATACTTTCAGAGGCCAGTATGTTGCCCTGCCATACAGTAGCCGTTCCAAGTGTTGCTGAAGTACCGGCCTGCCAGAATACGTTGGAAGCCTTGGCACCGTTGATCAGGAGAATACGGGCACTAGGTGCTGTGCCGACCGTACTGGATGACTGAAAGATGAAGGCAGCATTCGGGTCACCCTGGCCGTCGAGTGTGAGATCACCCGTTACCAAAATCGACGTGATAGATTGATAGACACCAGGAGCGAAATAATTGTCTCCCTGCACAAGCGCGCTCCCCGTCGGTTCTCCTAAAGTAGTGCCGGCCGGTATATTGGTGGCTCCTCCTAGTGAACCGGCGGCTGGTGGCCCGGCCGGAGGCGTGATGCTGAGAAACGCCGCCAGCAAGTCGTTCTTGATAGCGGTTGAGGTGACTCCTGTATTATATAAGGGACTGATTACCGTTCCGTTGATTATTGGAGTGGAGGCGTTGCTTCCGCAAAGACCAAAACCTCCGGCAGCATCAATTTGCACAGCATTACACGTAGTATTTGGATCCAGCACCGCATCCCCGTTGATTGTGGTAATAGGGAGAGTGGTGGTGTTGGTTATCCCGGCAGTAGCCGCGATCCCGAACGACGAGGCCAATCCGAGATTTACCGGTGCCGGCCCTGAAGCGGCGACAATGGCTGTCGTAAAGTTCCATGCATAGCTGCAGCCGATTGGAATGCCCGTGGCGCTCGTGGCACCCTGGGTGATGATCGCCAGATATTTAGTGCCGGCTATGAGAGCTGATGCTGTCGTTAAGGTCGCTACCTTTGTGGTGGCGTTATAACTTACCGATGCAGGGATGAGGACAGCCCCGCCCACTGGTGCCAGCGTAAAGGTTGTTGTGTTGATCGTTGCGGAATTCATCGCCAGGCTAAAGGTGGCAGTGATCAACTTGCCGTTGTTGGCAACACCCGTAGTGCTGGTTGTCGCCACCAGGTTACCATCAGTGGGATTTGTCGCAGTCACCGTGGGTATTGTGGCTCCGTTTACAGGGCATACAGCACCCGGGATGATCGCACCCGCTGGTGCGACGGAGATGGCTCCGACGGGTGCGCCCAGGATCGGATCTTGCCCGCCGCCCCCACCGCCACCGCAACCCGCCGCCAAAGCGACCAACAGCAATGCCATAAGCCACTTCAGTGGCTTAGTAACGCTTTCAAATCTGTTCATTATTCTTCCCCTTATTTAATCTGAACTATAAAAACCATCGGTGCAATCGCCTTACCCTGCTGTGCTACGCCCAGTACCCGTCGTTGACATGTTTTTCGACTATGTGAGCCGCTGTTTTGGTCTGCTCCAATTAAAATCGGATCAACCGGAACTTCGGTAATTCCTCACACTTGTCGTCTTATCCCACGTTGGTCCGCGACGCTCTGTTCGCTAGCACACATAGGGAAGGATATTTGCTTTGGAGGCTGATCCGGATGGGAACATTCTGGCTAAAGAAAAGTCCCGAGTCGATACGGATCAATGCACCAACTGGTTGATTTCTATGATAGGGAGCAAGATGGCGAGCACGATCAGCAGCACGATGCCACCCATCACCAGTATCATCACCGGTTCGAGCAGAGTGAGGAAGACCGTCAGGCGCCGTTCCAGCGCCTGAGTCTCCAGGTGCGCTGCACGATCGAGCATCTGCTCGAGCTTGCCGCTCACCTCGCCGCTCGCGACCAGGTGGATCAGGAGCGGTGGAAATGCGCGTGTTTCGCCCAGCGCACGGGCCAGGCTCGCGCCTTCGCGCACACGCTCTATGGCATGCTCGACCGCTTCGCGCAACACCATGTTGGTCATCACCCGCGCACCGGAAGCCAGCGCGGAAAGCAGCGGCACGCCGCCGCCGACCAGAATGGAGAGCGTGCTGGCGAAGCGCGAGGTATTGAAACCGCGAACAAGCGGCCCGAGCCAGGGCGTGCGCAACAGCAGGCTGTGCACGCGACGTCGGGTCGCATCGCGGCGTAATGCGATGCGCGCGGCGGCAAATCCGCTACCGATGATGACCAGAAGATAGGGCCAGGTTGCGCGCAGAAAGTCGCTCAATGCGATCAGCGTGCGTGTCAGCAACGGCAGGCTCTGCCGCGACTGCTGAAACACTTGCACGACCTGCGGCACGACATAGACCAGCAATCCGGTGACGATCATGATCGCGACGATGGTGACCAGGACGGGATAGAGCAGCGCGAGACTGGTTTTCTGTTTCAGCGCCTGGCGGGCGTCGAGATAATCGGCGAGATGCTGCAACACGGTCGGCAGCGCGCCCGATTCCTCGCCGCCATGCACCAGCGCCCGGTAGAAATCCGGAAAACTCTTTTCGTAGGCACCCAGTGCCCCGGCAAACGACTGGCCGGATGTGACTTCGGTTTTGACACCTGTGAGGACTTCACGTGTCATCGGATCGGCAGCTTCTTCGATCAGTGCGTTGAGCGACTGCTCCAGGGTCAGGCCGGAGTCGAGCAAGGTGGCCAACTGCCGCGTCACCAGGCTGAGCTCGGTCGCCGCGATGCCCCGTGCCCACACCTGCTGTGCGCGTTCCCGCGCATGCACTTGTTTGATCATCGAGGGCAGCAGGCCTTGCGCGCGTAACTGCGCGCGCGCCTGGCGTGCTGTATCGGCTTGCACCACGCCGGATGTGGTGCGGCCGGCGGCGTTCAGCGCCTGATATTGGAAGGCTTCCATGACGGAGGTTACTCGCGCGTGACGCGCACAACTTCTTCGAGGCTGATCACGCCCTGTGCGGCCAGGCGCATGCCGTCATCGCGCAGGGAGCGCATGCCGCGCGACACCGCATGCGCCCGCAGCACCTGCTCGGAGGCACGGTCATGGACCAGTCGTCGCAAGTCGTCATCCACCGTCAGAAATTCGTAAATGCCGGTGCGGCCTCGGTAACCCGTGCGATTGCAGGCGGGGCAACCTTGCGCCGAATAGAGGGTGCCGTCGGTCGGGGTGAAGCCCAGGGCGCGAAGTTGTGCCGCATCGGCAGCAAACGGTTTGCGGCATTCCAGGCACAGGCGGCGCACCAGGCGTTGCGCGCCCACGCCGATCAAACTGGAGGAAAGCAGAAAAGGCTCCACGCCCATGTCAACCAGCCGGGTGACTGCGCTCACTGCATCGTTGGTATGCAGGGTGGCAAATACCAGATGCCCGGTGAGACTGGCCTGAACGGCAATTTGCGCGGTCTCAAGATCGCGGATTTCACCGATCATGACCACGTCCGGGTCCTGGCGCAGGATGGTGCGCAAGGCGCGCGAGAAACCCATCTCGATCCGGGAATTGACCTGAGTCTGGCTGATGCCGTCGAGGTCGTACTCGATCGGGTCTTCGACTGTCATGATGTTGAGCGCACCCGCGTCCAGCCTTGAGAGCGCGGCGTAGAGGGTGGTGGTCTTGCCCGAGCCGGTCGGGCCGGTGATCAGAACGATGCCATGCGGCTCGAGGATCAGCCGATCAATGTGCGCGAGCGTGGCATCGTCCATGCCCAGCTTGGTTAGATCGAGCCGCCCGGCCTGCTTGTCGAGCAAGCGCAGCACCACGCGTTCACCGTGCCCGGTTGGAATCGTTGAGACACGCACGTCAACCGGCTTGCCGGCCACGCGCAGAGTGATGCGGCCATCCTGCGGCAGGCGTTTTTCCGCGATATCGAGCTGCGACATGATCTTTATGCGCGAGACGATGGCGGCATGGAGCGCGCGCGCTGGTTCAATCAGGTCGCGCAGCGTGCCGTCGATGCGTAGCCGCACTACCGAGCGAGTTTCGAACGGTTCGATATGGATGTCCGAGGCGCCATCGCGCAACGCTTGCGTGAACAGCGCATTGATCAGGCGGATAACCGGCGCATCGTCCTGACTTTCGAGCAAGTCCTCGACCTCGGGGATTTCCTGCAGCAATCTCGACAGATCCAGGTCCTGCGCCAGATCGCCGGCCAGCGCGGCCGCGCCGGCATCGGCACCGTTGTAGGACGCAGTGACTAACTCCTCGAATTCCCCGACATCAATGCGGCGGGCGCGTAGCGGCACGCCTAGCGTGCGGCGCAATTCGGCAAGCGCACCCGGGTGGGCGTCGCTGCGCACCGCCACCTCGGCGTGGTCATCGCTCATGGCGGTGACGAGCACGCCGTTGGCCTTGGCAAATGCATAGGGAATCTTCAGGGTGCCCCGGTTCATCGGTTATGCCCCACCATCATGGGACGGCTTCACGTCGATTGCCAGCGGCGGCACCGGTATCGGGCGCGGGGGCAAAACAGGTGAATCCATGTCCGGCAGAACTGCGTCGTGCGCGGGCCTGGCCTTGCGTTGCTCGCCGAGGATGTAATCGTAGCGTTCGCCGCTGAATACATCTGCACGCTGGCTGTCACGCACCAGCGACGGCCGCAGGAAAATCATCAGATTGGTCTTGCGGTGGGCGCGCGATTTGTAGCGGAACAGTCCGCCCAACACCGGAACTTCTCCGAGCAACGGAACCTTCTGCTCGCCGTCGCTGACCTCATCCTGGATCAAGCCGCCAATCACCACGATTTGCCCGTCGTCGACAAGAACCGTCGATGATACCGCGCGCTTGTTGGTGATCACGCCGGCTGCGTTGGTGTTGTTCTGGACGCTGGATACCTCCTGATAGATCTGCAGACGCACCGTACCACCTTCGGAGATTTGCGGCTTGATCCGCAGCGTCAGGCCGACATCACGCCGCTCGATCGTCTGAAAAGGGGTGGGCGTGGTGGCTGCACCCGACATCGCATACTGGCCGGTAATGAAGGGGACGTTCTGGCCGATGACGATCGCGGCTTCTTCGTTGTCCATCGTCAACAGCGTCGGGGTGGACAGGATGTTCGCATTGGCATCCGTTTCCAGCGCGCGAACCAGGAGACCGAGGTTCAAAATCTGGCCGATGCCGGGAATGGTGACTTGGCCCTTCACGATGCCAATATTAAGCCCGCTCGAGGCCGACGCCGGATTCTGGGAAATACCGATGATGTTCTGACCGGAAGTGCCGAAATTGGTGCCGCCGAAAGCCTGTGTATTGGTCTTGCCCAAGCCGCTCAAATCCTGCCACTGAACCCCGAACTCCGCGGCCTTGTCGGCGGTGATCTCGGCAATCAGCGCTTCGACATACACCTGTGCGCGACGCACGTCGAGTTTGTCCAGCGCTGCGCGCAAATTATTGTAGATCGCGTCAGGCGCGGTAATAATGATCGAGTTGGTGGCCGCATCGGCCTGGATAATGCCGGGCGAGGTCGGGACAGCCTGGGTCTGGCCTGCGCCGAGCGATGCCGGGGCGCCCGGGGCCTGCATCGGGGCCGGTGCAGGGGTGCCGAGCGCGGCAGTCGCGGCAATGGCCGTGCGCGGCGCGACGGTTGAGCTGGCGTCACCTTGATAGATTGCACGCAGCGTCTCGGCAAGCTTCACTGCCTCGGCGTTCTTCAAGTAGACGACGTGAATATTGCCGCCGGCGTTGGTTGGCGTATCCAGCATCGTCACGAATTTGCGCAACTGGGTGAGGCGCGATGGGTTGCCAGAGCGCGCCAGCAAGCTGTTCGAGCGAGCATCCGCGATCACAGTGAAGCGCTGGGCCGGGTCCGCCCCGGCTGCGCCTTGGGCATGCAAAGCTTCCTCAAACAGGCGGCTGACCGTTGCAGCGACATCGACCGCCGAAGCATACTGAAGAGGGATCACGACCGGATCGCTTACGTTCGGCAGGTCGATCGAGTCGATGATTTTTTCGATGCGTTGAAGGTCGTTCGCGTAGTCGGTGATCACCAGCGTGTTGCTGTTCTGGTATGCGGTGATGGTGTTGTTGGGGGAGATCAGCGGGCGCAGGATCGGCACCATCTGCGCCGCCGATTCGTGCTGTAGCGTGAATATCCTGGTCTGAATCCGGTCTCCCGCGCCGCGTGCCTGCTCCGAAGGGCCGTAGGTGGGACTCGGATTCAGTTTGGCGTCGGCCTCGGGAACGATTTTCACGATGCCACGACCCTCGATCACCGCAAAACCCTGCAAACGCAGCGCCGATACAAATACATCATATACGACGGATCGCCGCATTGGTTTGGTCGAGACGATGTTGATCGTGCCCTTCACCCGCGGGTCGAGCACGAAATTTTTTCCGGTAATCTCGCTGACCACCTTCACCACACCCTCAATCTCGGCATTGACGAGATTCAGGATAACTTCATCCGGGCTGGCGGTAACCCCACCCCCCCGGGGTTTTTCCACAGATGCGGTCATGGCGGGGCGCGCTGACTCGTCTGCAGGCCATGCCTGCCCGATCGGGATCACCATACCCATCCACAGCAATCCAGTTTGCAACCAGCAATGCTTCATCTCAACCCCTTACGCGCCATGAGTCATGTCGGCGACTTCTATTTATTAATTCGCGGCACAGCGGAGTCCGCGGACGTATTTTTCGCCGGCCAGGCCAGTGTTTCGCGAGTCCCTCCCCGCTCCAGAATGACGTGATCGGTACCGACTTCCGCGAGCCGGATACCGGGAGCGATGTCTTCCCCCTCACGCACCGCGAGAATCTCTCTCGGCTCGAGCCGCATGACAGCGTAACCGCGCCGGCCTGCTGTGGCTGCCACGATGCCGAGCAGCCTGATCGCGATTCCCGTCGGCGACGCACTGTTTCGATCCCGCTCCAGCTTGCCAAACAGCCCGTTGGCGGACGCCGCATGCCCACCCACATTTGCTGCAACCGGCGCACGCGATTCCGGACGCGGCGCAAGCCATTCCCAAGTCCAGTACGCAGCCACCAGGGCAAGCAAACCCAGCGCGGCAACAGCCACCAGCGCGATCGCAGCTGTTTGTGCAATATTTGATCTGTCGTATGAGAGTCGCTGCATCTTTTTTTGTTGGCGCACCCGTACACGGGGAAGCGATGCGCAATGATCGACCCAACGTATCCGCATCAGGCCAGACGGTCTATCTCCATGCGGAACGAATGCTAGGGCAAAAGTATTCCGGCGTATGTACGCTAGCGCACGGAGTGGGCTCGAAGCAGAGCGGATACTCTGCGTACTTGGCTAGATAGCTATGTTGAACAGCTTGTTAGATCGATTCAGCACATGGAGTGTACAAATGAAAACAACGGGCCGGCAAAACGGATTTACGTTGCTCGAAGTCATGGTGGTGGTCGTGATTCTTGGAATTCTCGCCGCTTTGGTGGTGCCGAAAATCATCAGCCGACCCGACGAGGCGCGGGTGATGGCGGCAAAGCAGGATATCGCCAGCCTGATGCAGGCGCTCAAGCTTTATCGGCTGGACAACCAGCGTTACCCCGTTACCGAACAGGGATTGCAGGCGCTGGCCTCGCGGCCGACTACCGCTCCGCTCCCGACTAACTGGAAAGCCGGTGGGTATGTCGAGCGTCTGCCGAAAGATCCCTGGGGCAATCCCTACCAGTACCTGAATCCCGGCATGCGTGGCGAGATCGACATTTTCAGTTTGGGTGCCGATGGTGCGCTCGGCGGCGAAGGCAACGATGCCGACATTGGCTCCTGGTTTCTCTAGGAATACGCGCGCGATCGCGGCTGCAAAAAATCGCGGCTTCACGCTCATAGAGATGCTCGTCGTGCTGGTGATCATGGGCCTTTTGATCGGCCTGGTCAGCACCATCGCGCAGCCGGATGATAGAGCCTTGCTGCGGGTCGAAGTCGAAAGGCTGGCGCAACTGATGAATATTGCCGAGACAGAGTCGCGCTTTAGCGGCAAGTCGATTGCCTGGACATCGGATGGACCAGGCTACCGGTTCTGGCGATTCAGTGAAGACCTGGGTTGGTCCGAGATCGTCGACGACGACTTGTTGCGCGCGCGGACTTTGCCGCAAGGAATGAGGATCTCGAACATGCGCGTGGAAAACAGGCGATCGCCTCAACACATGCGTGTGGAGTTCAGCCCCTACGGCTCGGTGCTTGTTTTCAACGTCGAAATGTCCTTGGGTGCCGCGCATTACACGGTAGCGAATTCCCCGGTTGGCGACGTGCGCGTGTTACCAGAAGGAGAGAGAACGAATGACCCGTCGGTGCGGCGCTAAACGCAGCGGTTTTACACTGGTCGAGGTGCTGGTCGCGCTTGCCATCATCTCGGTCGCGCTACTCGCGTCGCTGCGCGTGGCAGCTGGCGGCACGAACAGCGTTGGCGAACTGCGTGCGCGTTTACTCGCCGGCTGGGTTGCGGAGAATGTTTTGGCGGAGCAGCGCGCCCGTGGCGTTTGGTTGCCGCTAGGCATGCAGCGTGGCACGGAACGCCAAGGCGCGATGAAGTTCGCGTGGCGCGAGGAAGTCAGCGTTACGCCTAACACCTCATTTCGTCGCGTCGATATTCGTGTATTCGCGGTCCCCGAGGAAACACATGCACTCGCTCATCTCGTCGGATTCGTGGGGCAGCCGCCGGGTGTCGTCAAGTGAAGACGGCTTCGGGTGTTTCAATCCGCGGATTTACGCTGATCGAACTGCTGGCCGCGCTGCTCATACTCTCGCTGCTGGCGCTGATGTCGTATCGCGGCCTGGGCGCGGTACTCGATGCGCGCGAACACGTCGGACAGGAGACTGAAAAATGGCGGCGCACGGCAGCTTTCCTGGCGCGCTTCGAGCGCGACGTGCAGCTCGCGGCGCCGCGTCCGGTGCGAACCCCATTTGGCACCGCGCCGGCGTGGCGCGGCCAGGCCGGCGTGGCGCTTGAACCGCGCCTGACGTTCAGCCGCTTTGCTTCGTCCGAGGGCGGCGACACGCCACGGCGGCTTGCGTACCGGCTGAACGAGAAACAGGAGATCGAACTGTGGCTGTGGCCGGGACTCGACGTGGCGCCCGATGCGCTGCCCGCTCGCTACCCCGTATTGAGTGGAGTGACGAAATTTGAATTGCAATACCTCAATGCCGATCTTGCATGGGTGGACGCGTGGCCGGCGTCACCTATTGATACCCCCATTCCCCAAGCCGTACGGCTGCGCATCGTGCTCACTTCCGGCGAAGAGATCGTGCGCGTGTTTGCGTTGAGATCATGAGAGCTCGACAAAATGGAGTGGCCATCGTGCTCGCCATGGGGGTAGTCGCACTTGCCGCGATAACGGCGACGGCGATGATGGTCACGCAAAGTAGCTGGTTGCGGCAGAACGAACTTACCGCCGATCATGTCCAGGCGCAGACGCTGATTCAGGTCGGTGTGGATTGGACCCGCGCACTGCTGCGCGACGATCGCCGCGCTAGCAATATCGATTATCTGGGTGAACCATGGGCGCTGCGGCTGCCACCGATTCCGGTCGAGAACGGCAGCCTTTCCGGGTTAATCGAAGACCAGCAGGGAAGATTCAATCTCAACAATCTGGTCAAGGACGGCAAGGTCAACCTCGCGCAGCGCGCACATTTCCAACGCTTGCTGTCCATATTGGGATTGCCGCCCGAGCTTGCCGATGCAGTCGCAGACTGGGTCGACGCCGATAGCGAGCCGCAGCCTGAGGGTGGAGCCGAAGATGAATATTATCTGGCATTGCCGTCGCCTTACCTTGCCGCCAACCGGCCATTGATCGATGTGGCCGAGTTGGTACTGGTGCGCGGCTTTGACGAAAGCGTACGCGCACGCTTGCGTCCATACGTTTCGGCATTGCCCGTCTTCACTGCCGTGAACGTGAACACTGCGTCGCCTGAGGTCATTGCAGCCGTGGTCGATGATTTGAGTCTGGACGGCGCCCGTGCTTTGGTCGAGAAGCGCGACCGTGCTTATTTTCGCGACCGCACTGATTTCCCGGACCAGCTTCCCAGGGACGTCAAGGTGGCGAATGAAGACATCGCTTTCAGCAGTAATTACTTTATGGTGCAGCTACGCGTCACCATCGGCAGCGCGCAGGCGCGCAGCATAGCGCTGCTTGCGCGCACGGACGCCAATTGGCCAACCATCGTTTGGAGAAAAATGTTATGAGCTTGCTTCGCATCTACGGCTCGCTTCTCGAACAGCCGCAGCACTGTCAATGGGCGCTGGTCAATGACAATCGCGAACCTGTTGCAGGAGAAGGTCGGCTCGCGGATCTGCCGCAGCGTGTCGAGCGCGTTCAGCTGGTGATTCCTGCCGCGCAGGTGCTGATCACGCGCGCGCGCGTGCCGCATGGAGCCAGACGCCGCGCCGGATCGGTGCTTGCCTTTGCGGTGGAGGAGCAAACGGCGGGCGAACCGGATGCCAACCAGGTGAGTTGGCTCGGCTCCGTGGGTGACGAAGACGCGCTCGCGGTGGTAGACAAGGGGGGGCTGGAGCGCTGGCGTCATGCGCTCGGCGCCGTCGGCATACGTGTCGACGAAGTGCACAGCGAAACGCTGTTGTTGCCTATTCGGGCGGGAGAATGGAGCGTCGCCTGGAATGGTCGCGAGGGGTTTGTACGTAGCGGGGAATTCGAAGGTGCGGCAACGGATTGCGGCGACCCGGAATCGCCCCCATTGTTTCTGCGCCTCTTGCTGGAAGAAGAAAAAACGCGCAGCGCTGGCCCAACATCGATTGCGCTCTATATAACGACGCCCGATGCGGTGCCGGATATCACGGCATGGCAACGCGAGCTTGGAGTTGACCTGCGCATCGCCGGAACATGGGATTGGCGCACGGCATCGCCCGACGCCGGTGTCAGCCTGACGCAGCAGCGCCAGCGCTGGCGTGTTTTTTCCGGCGCGGCAAAACGTCTGCGACCGGCTGCCTGGATACTGGGCGCAGCACTGACGTTGCATGCACTCGCGCTGGTCACCGACTGGACGCTGCTTGCCGGCGAGCAGCGGGCATTGCGCCAGCAAATGGAAGCGCAGTTTCGCACCGCTTTCCCCGATGCCGTCGCCGTAGTAGATCCGGCGCTGCAAATGCGCCGCAAGCTCGCAGAAGCGCGTCATAGCGCAGGACTATCCGACAGCAGCGACTTTCTGCCGATGATCGAGCAAGTGGCGGCAGCAACGAAGGAACTACCGGCCGGCGCAGTACGTGCCGTGTCTTACGAGGGTGGGCGGATGACGCTGGAACTTGCCATAAACGAAGAGGCAGCGGTGCCACGCATCGTGGCGCGCCTGCTCCAGTCAGGCCTGAGCGTTGACAAGTCTTCGGCCTCGGCGCGCGCCGCAAGCGCAACGCTGGTCCTGATCGTGGGGGCGTCGTGAGAGCGCAACTGCTTAAGGCATGGGCATCGCGGGCACCGCGAGAGCGAACGGTCATCGTGATTCTGATGGTGATAATGGGGGCTGCGTTGTATGTGTGGCTGGTGCAGTCGGGGGGGCGGGAACATTCGCGCTTGCGCGCGAGCGTGCCGGCACTTCGGGCGCAGGCAGCCCGTCTCGAACAGCAGGCGGCCGAACTCGAGCGCCTGCGCGCCACGCCGGCCACACCGGCATCGCAGACGGATCTGCGTGCGCTGGTGCAAGCCCAAGCCGATGCAGCAGGACTGTCCCACGCACTGGTGAAAATCGATGCGCCGGACGCCAATCAAGTGGGAATCGTGTTCGGCGCCGTTGTGTTCGCGGATTGGCTCAACTGGGTCGCCAGCCTGAAATCGCAGCAAGTTCGACTCGACACTTGCCGGATCGAAACCCTGTCTACGCCGGGTATGGTCAGCGTGACCGCGACCCTGCTTCGGGTCAAGCACCCATGAAACACTGGAGCCTGGTCACGATCGGACTTGTGGCATATTCGCTCGGGGTCATTGCTACCGCGCCAGCGACGTTGGTCGATGCCGGCTTGCAGCGCATAAGCCAGGGCAAGCTGCGCCTGGTCGAAGCGCAGGGCACGCTGTGGTCGGGCTCGGGGCAGATCGAGATTCGCGATGCGGGCGGGCGAACCGGCGTTGCGAAAAGCTTCGCCTGGCGCATGCTGCCGGCGTCATTGCTGCGCGGACACCTGGTTTGCGAAGTCGAACTGGAGCAGGCGACCCAGTCATTTCCGGTGACGATATCATTATCCCGAATCGAACTGACGAACGCCGACATTAGTTTGCCGGCCGCGGCCCTGGGTCTGGGCGTACCCAAGCTTGCGCCGCTGGGTCTTAGCGGCGAATTATTGCTGCACGTCGCCAGCCTCTCAATCGAGCGCGGGCAAATGCACGGCAGCGCCGCGCTGCAATGGCGCGACGCCGGATCGGTGTTCACGCCCATCTCGCCCCTGGGCGACTATGAAGTAAATTTCGATGGCGAGGGTGCGACGGTTCATCTCTTGCTGCGTACCATTCAAGGTCCGCTACAACTCGATGGCAAAGGGTCCTGGACAAACGGAGGTAGCCCGAATTTTCTGGGCATCGCCCGCGTTCCCCCACAGCATCAGCAGCAACTTGACCCACTGCTGCGCCTGATCGCAGTGGAACGTGGCGCAGGCACCTTCGCGCTACAGATCGAGTAAACAGGCCCCCCCCCGAAATCGGGCCGTGCAAGCGGGGAAAAATCTATGCTATACATATATTAAGACACCTATTTTAGGTGATATCAGAAGGGGAAACGAAATGTCATTGGGAACAATTCTATTAATCATTGTGATATTGATGCTGATCGGCGCGATTCCTACCTGGCCACACAGCAGGTCTTGGGGTTACGGCCCGAGCGGAGGGCTCGGGCTGGTATTGATCATCCTGATTATTCTGTTGCTGCTGGGACGATTGTGATCTCGAAAAAAAAGTCTGCTCGATAAGTGCGCTAGCGCACAGAGCGCTTTTGAAAAGAAGAGGATCATCTTTAATCAAGGGCGTTTGCGTGGGATTTGATGCCATTGATTGAATTCTCAATGCGAGGTCGTTTATAACGCCAGGGCTATCCAGATTTTATGATCATGGCTTGTATCCGGGCGATTTAAATTTACATGGGGAGTACGGTCATAAAACAACTTAAATTCATTTCCACGATTATCCTTGCCGTCATGTTTGCGACTGTACTGGGTTGCGCGTCGACGTCCAGGCAAGAAAGCACAGGGGAATACCTTGATGACAGCGTTATCACGACAAAGGTAAAGGCGTCGATATTTAATGAACCTTCGTTGAAGTCTGCTGAAATAAATGTCAAAACCTTCAAGGGTGAGGTTCAGTTAAGCGGCTTCGTCAGTACGGAGGCAGATGGCAAAAACGCGGTCGACGTTGCACGCAGCGTCAAGGGCGTGAAGTCGGTCAGAAATGACATGCGGATCAAGAGTCGGCAGTAAATCTGATCGTCTTATTAGGAGTAGCGAAAATGCTCGAAACTATTGCAGTTATCTTGATTATCCTCTGGGTGCTTGGCTTGGTTTCCTCGTATACCATGGGCGGATTCATTCACATTCTCCTGATTGTAGCGATCGTGGTGATATTGCTGCGTGTCATTCAAGGTCGGCGCCTGTAACAACCCGGTAATTTTTCCATGCAGCGAGGTGTCGGGTAAAGCGATCCGGTTGTTCACGGCTTCTGTGTTACCAGGCTTCTCCGTCGATGAGTTTCTACAGGAGAAAATTAATATGGACGCAATCAAGATGTTGGCAATCGTTCTGATCGTGGCCGGCGGCTTGGGATTGGCGTATGGCGGTTTCACTTACACCAAGGAAACGCATCAGGCCAAGCTGGGCCCGATAGAGTTGTCAGTCAAGGACACGCAGACAGTAAACGTCCCAATCTGGGCCGGCGTGGGGGCGATAGTAGCAGGGGTGCTCCTGCTTGGCATGCGCAACAAGTAGAATCAGTTTCCCTGATTGGCGTAACAAAGTTGCTGCCGGCCGTGATAGATTTTGCTGCCGCCGGTGAAGGATAAGCCAATCAATTCCGGGCAGCCGCACAACGGATTTTGCCCATTTTTTAACGAGTAAGCCACAAAGTAAAACGATAGGAATCCACCATGAACACGATAGAACAAGCAACGGAGAAAAGCATGGAAAAATTATCTGATGATTTCAAGGTGGTGGTGGCAGACACCGAAGCACTGCTGAAAGCGACTGCCAACCAAGGTGGTGAGAAACTGGCCGAAGTACGCGCCAAGGCGGAAGAATCCCTCCGGGTTGTGAAAGCCAAGATGGCGGAGACGCAGGCGGCACTGCTGGTCAAAACCAAAGAGGCCGCCAAGGCTACCGACGCTTATGTCCACGAAAATCCATGGAAAGCCGTCGGCGTCGCCGCCGGGGTTGGCTTGGTGATCGGCTTGCTCATCGGCCGCCGCTAGTCGCTTCGCCGTGACTGAGAAAACACCCGGCGGGAGCAAGGGGCTGCTCGAGTCGCTGGCAACTCTCGCAGCAACGCTGGTTGCCATCGCGCATACGCGCCTCGATCTGTTGTCCGCAGACCTGGAGGAAGATCGGGAGCGTTTGCTGTCGATACTGGTGTTGACATTGGTCGCCCTGTTTTGCCTCGGGGTTGGCGTGGTGCTGGCAACGATCCTGCTCGTGGTCGTGTTCTGGGACACGCACCGCATCCTGGCGCTAAGTGGCCTTGCCGGATTCTTTTTGGCAGTTGGCGTGGCGGCATGGATGTTCGCCATGCACAAAGCGAGGACAAAGCCGAGACTGTTTGCAGCGAGTCTGTCGGAATTGTTGAAAGACCGGCAACAGCTCGCTTCCCGTTCATGAACGATAAATTGATCCGGCTGGCGGAACGGCGTGAACGCCTGGTTGCGCAAGCCGCAGCGCAACGAATGACGCTGGCGCAAAACATCGAGCCGTGGCGCACCCCCTTGGCGCGGGCCGACCAGGGGCTGGCCGCGCTGCGCTATATCAAGAGCCATCCTGCCTGGATCGTCGGCGGCGTGGTCTTGCTTGCGGCACTGCGGCCCGCCCGCGTCGGGAAATGGCTGGGGCGCGGCTGGGTAACGTGGCAGATGATGCGTAAACTGCGTGGCCGGTAGCAGGAAGCCGAAAAATCCAGAAAAGCAGCCAGGCGCCCGCCGCACACCCAAATCAGGCCCGACAGGCTCCTAGATATGCAAGATACGGTCGTACGTTTCCTTGTCGGCCCGGTAACACCGGCAGGACGCGGCTTCCAAACCAGCAATGTCGCGAATCTTGACATCCCCCCGGCTATAGCTGATCAGTTTTTTCTTCTGCAGCGAACCCGCGGCTTTGGTGACACCCACGCGGCGCACGCCCAGCACCTGGGCAAGTAATTCGTGGGTAATATGAAACTCCGCTGAGTGCGCCCGGTCTCGCGTCATCAGGAGCCAACGGGCAAGGCGCTCTTCTACGACATGAAAGTGGGTGCAAGCGGCTGTTTGCGCCAGTTGGCTCATCAACACATAGATGTAGCGGTTCAGCTCCTGTTGCAGTGCAACGCTGTGTTTGAGTTCGCGGCGGAACCGTTCAGCGTCCATTCGCCATGCAGGGCCTGAGCCCTGCACCACGGCATGCAAAGGTGAAACATCCACCCCAAGCATGAGGGGAATCCCGTACATACCTTCACTGCCGACCAAGGCCACCTCCAAGCTGCCGTGACCGTCGCCGGGAGTCACCAATGAAATGGAACTATCGGTGGGAAAATAAACGTAGCGAATTGTCTCTCCAGGCTCGCAGAGAATATTTCCCAATAACAGCTCGACTTGCTCGCAGCCTGACAGAAAGTGTTGGCGATCTTTGCTAGGAAGGGCGGCAAGCAGACGGTTTTCCGCCGGGACATGTTCCGCGGATGGCACTCGACTCTCCTGAAGGTTGGGGATCATTGAAGCGTCCGAACGGTCATGGCGAACCGCCGCCACAGATGATTAACCAAAAGCAGGCGCCTCTAAGCGACAGCGATTCGCCATGACCGTTTCCCTCTCTCCTGACTCTCTCCCGGAGCCGGAGGGAGAGAGTCAGGAGGTCTCGCTGCGCGAGTTTCACGTTATAGCCGGCTGTTAACGCTGCAACACAGGCTATTTTTGCTCGGGCTGAGCCGGAACAATGATCACTGTGTCACCACCGGTCTTACCGGTTTTGCCGGTATCACCTTGGGCGCCTTCATAGCCTTGGGCTCCGGTGGCACCCTGGGTGCCAGCATCGCCCTGGGTGCCAGCATCGCCCTGGGTTCCAGTTGCCCCCGGTGTGCCAGTCGCGCCTTGTGGTCCGGGGGGGCCTGGTACTGGAGCCGCTGGTGCAGGAACATTGACCACGGTTGGTTTATCGCAGGCAGTCAATCCGAACACGGTTATAAGCGATGCAAATAGTATGGAATATTTCATGATGGATCCTCTTAAATGAATAGTAAAAACCGCGCACCTCATTGTGAGCAGTCAGACAAGCCGAAGCAGTTTTTGGGTAACAGTGCCGGTGGATCAGGCGCTTGTGTCGGCATGAAAAATCAGCAGCCAACTCGTACGCTCAACCCTTGGCGCAGTCGTGTAACCTGAAGTGACATGACGCTTCGACAGTGCAACACATTGACAAGCGTAAGCTGAAGGACCAGCCAATTCTGTACGCTGGCGAACATTGCGCGTAATTTTTCAAGGAACGACATACCCGGCGATGATATTGAACCAGGATTGGAGAGTGAATGCTGGCGGATTTTCTGGCTGCAACGAATCCGTGATATTTATTAAGGTAGCTTCTAAGGATCGAGGATATTTGCCAGCGTGCCTGGCTTGATTACATCACTTCATCTGGCGCGGTGATCGTGACGGCGAGTTTGTATTGAGGGGCGGAATGCGGTAGCGCGCTTCTCGTCCTGCGAGGCGGCAAGGCTTACCCGCATGCAACGGGGCTTAACGGCTTGCGTAGCAATTACATCGGGGAACAGTCGATCGAATTCCGTTTTGACTACCTGGTAGCACTCGCAGGCCCGTTTCTCCAATCCAGACCGGTCAAGCACAGTGATGTGACCACGGCGGTAACTAATCAAACCAGCGTGCCGCAACTTCCCGGCAGTCTCCGTGATGCCCTCGCGACGCACTCCGAGCATTTTGGCAATCAATTCCTGCGTCACGGTCAATTCATTCAAGGGAGATCGGTCGAGACTTGACAACAGAAAGCGACACAGTTGCTGCTCCACCGAATGGTATCGATTGCAGACTGCGGTCTGGGATACCTGCGTAATCAGTGCCTGGGTGTAACGCAGCAACAAATTTTGCAATGCGCCGGAACGGCGCCCCCCACCACGATTGAACTCATCCTTCAGCAACTGCCGCTTCAGCCGATAGGCATAGCCCGCGCACTGCACAATGGCCAGATTGGGCATGTTTTCTCCTGCCATGAAGATGGCGACACCGATGACGCCCTCGTTGCCGACCCCGGCGATTTCGGCTGATGCGCCGTCCTCCATGACGTAAAGCAGCGACAAGGTTGCGGTCGTAGGGAAATAGACGTAATGCAACTCGCCCCCGGGCTCGTAAAGAACATCGCCGAGTCGCATCTGGACCAGTTCAAGAAGGGGAGACAGGTATTCGTATTCCGCCGCGGGCAGTGCGGCGAGAAGGTGGTTTTGTCTTGGGGAATGAAGGTCAGGCATGCAGAATATTCCTCATCAGAAAAACAGCCCCACACTTACATGAAAGCGGTTAATAAGAACCAGTTGCCAAATCCCATTATAGGACGATGTCAGAATTATGTACGCTACCGCACGGAAGGCATTTTATTTTGCGACTAACCTTCAATCATCAATTCAGGAGGTTTTATGAAATCACCACAAATAGTTACCGTAACTTTTCTCGCTGTAGCCGCCCTGATGAGCGGCTGCGCGAATACCGATACTCGCCCCGTGTCATCCTCGTCATCCTATTCCCGCGCCTCTTATGCTTATGGCGTAATTGACGTGATCGAGATCACCCGTAGCAGTAGCGACGGGATAGGTGCTGGCGCCGTCATCGGCGGTGTCGTAGGCGGAGTGCTCGGACATCAAGTCGGTGGTGGCACCGGCAAGGATGTCGCGACCGTGGCCGGTGTGGTAGGTGGTGCCATGGTGGGTCACGAGATAGAAAAGGGCAATAAGCAGCAAGAGGCATATCGCATACGGGTACGGCTTGACAACGGGGGGTATCAAACCGTGACGCAGCAAAGCATTAACGATTTGCGCGTCGGAGACCGAGTCCTTATCGAGAACGACCGCGTATCTCGCTACTGATCAGCAATGTCATTGCCGGCGGCCCGCTGTGCGCCGGATTTATAGTTTCAGATTACTCATGATTAATAAAAGGGAAAAACATGAAAACTTCACGACTCGTTCTTAATATGCTTGTTATGGCTTCTTTAATCTCAGTGGGCATTGCTTCCGCGGATGAAATCACCAAGGAAGGTTATTTGACCGATACCCGCGGCAATCTGGTCAAGAACAACTACAACGAATGCTGGAGAACCGGCTACTGGACACCGGCCATGGCGATTGCGGAATGCGATCCGGATCTGGTCAAGAAAGCTGAGCCCAAAATAGCGGAAGCCGAGACACCCGCTGCTGCGCCTGCTCCTGTCGTCGGCCCGGAAAAAGCCGCTTTCGCCCCCATCACCCTGCAAGCCGAAACGCTGTTCGACTTTGACAAGTCGGTCATACGCGCTGACGGCAAGAAACAACTGGACAATGAAGTCGTTGGCAAGTTGAAGGAATATCCGCAAGTTGAAGTGGTGCTGGTGACCGGCCATACCGACCGCATCGGCTCCGATGCCTACAATCAGAAGTTATCCCAGCGTCGTGCGGATGCTGTGAAGGATTACCTGGTTGGGCAAGGCGTTGAAGCTAATCGCATTGAAACCGCTGCAAAAGGTGAATCCGAGCCAGTTGTTTCCTGCGATAACGTGAAAGGCAAAGTCAGCGGCAAAAACAAGAAGCTGGTTGAATGCCTGCAACCCAACCGCCGCGTAATGGTGGAAGTAAAGGTTCAGAAGCCAGTTCAGAGGTAACCTTCAGCTCCTCAATACGCTCCACAACAAATAAAGGCCAACCCATTTATCTTGGGTTGGCCTTTTGTTTTAAGGAAGCGCTGGTTAAGCACATGATCGCCGAAAACGGACTTGGCGACTGTCGGACTTATGTGCGACAGCGCACAGACGGCGCCCGGATTCAGGGTCATTATTGAACCGCTTGGATGCGATGGAAAGGCAAACAGGCATTTGCAGAGAGCCCTTTGATCGCAAGTTACTTTGAGAGTTTTATTTTCGTATTTTTTTGGGAGAATTTAATCATGAAACAACTTAGCAAGTATCTTTCCGCATTTTTCCTGGCGATTGCGCTGGTGTCTGTCGTGGGCTGCGCGTCCACTTCGAAGCAGGAAGGGACCGGTGAGTATATCGACGATAGCGTCATCACCACCAAGGTCAAGGCTGCCATATTCAATGAGCCATCCTTGAAATCCGCTGAAATCAATGTGGAGACTTTCAAAGGCGTGGTTCAATTGAGCGGTTTTGTGAGTTCCCGCGCCGCTGAAAGCAAAGCCGTTGAGCTTGCACGCAGTGTCAAGGGTGTGACGTCGGTCAAGAATGACATGCGGGTCAAGTAAACGAAACTGCCCGCGGGCCACTGCGGGACATCACGTCCGGGAGTGGCCGTTTTTCATTGTGGCGCAGCACTAGCACGGACTAATCCAACAACGCGACAACCAGATCACGGATGACGCCTTCTTCGCCAGCAGCGAGGCGTAGCACGGGCTTGAAACCGGCTACGCTGATCCAGGTACTGTTGGCCTGGTTGGCTTCGGCGTCGAGGGCCAGACCGAGAAAGCCGAGCGGTTCGCAAATGCGCTCTCGGATCTGCGGCGCGTGTTCGCCGATGCCGCCGCTGAACACCAGCGCATCGATGCCGCCGGCCTTGGCGGCAAAGGCGCCGACTGCCCCAGCAATGACGGCAATTGGGATGCGATGTAGGCGTAGTTGAGGCCATGAAAGCCGTAGCGGCGCATGCCAAGCTTCTGCGGAATCGGCAAGCGGCGCACCAGTCACGGCGCGTGCCGTCAACGCAGAACGGGCTGGCCTTGAGACTGGACGAACCGCTGTTGAGCGTCAGAACGACGGGCATGTCACTGCACGGCGGCAAGCAATTTTTCATATGCTTCGGCGAAGAGACGCACGCCTTCGACCTGCAAGGTCTCGCCGACGTCGATGAGGTCGATACCCAGCGCCGTCAGCGCCTCGATGTGGGCTTGCGCCTCGTCCATGCCGGTCATCAGGGTGGCTGCCGCGCGGCCGTGGTCGCGGAATGCCGCAAGGGTCGCGTCCGGCATGGTATTGATGGTTTCCTGGCCGATCAGCGCCTCCACGTAGAGCACATCGCTGTAAGCCGGATTCTTGCTGCCGGTGCTGGCCCAAAGCGGCGTCTGCGGTCGCACGCCAGCCTGAGCGAGCGTGGCGAAGGCCGGGCCGTGAAAAATCTCCAGATAATGGGAATAGCAGCGTTTGGCGAGGGCCACACCACTCCTGCCCCTGAGTGCCTGGGCTTGCGCTGTGCCTATGGCGTCGAGGCGTTGGTCCACCAGTGTATCGACGCGGCTCAGGAACACGCTCGCCACCGATCGCAATTGTCTGGAATTTCCCCCGCCATCCAGCCAGCGCAGCGCCCCGTGCAGATAAGCCTGCGCCACGGCCTCGTACTGCGCCAGCGAAAAAATCAGGGTGACGTTGACCCGAATGCCTGCGGCGGTCAGTTGCTCGAAAGCGCTTACACCGGCGGACGTAGCCGGCACCTTGATCAGCAGGTTGTCGCGCCCCACCGCCTGCCGCAATCGCTGCACGGCCGCCACCGTACCCGACCTGTCGTGCGCCAGAGCGGGCGAGACTTCCAGGCTGACATAGCCGGCCTCTTCGGCACTTGACACATAGGCCGGCAAAAGAATGTCGCAGGCCGCCTGGATGTCGGGAATGACGAGCGACTCGTAACGCGCCTCGGCGTCGAGGTTCGAGCCGCGCAAGCGTTCCAGATCCTCGCGGTAGTAAGGGCTGCCCGCAATGGCCTTGTGGAAGATGGCAGGATTGGAGGTCACGCCATCGATACCGTCCTCGGTCATCATCAGGCGCTGCAACTCGCCTTCCTGCAGCAGCGTACGGGAGAGATTGTCGAGCCAGACGTGCTGGCCCAATGCCTTGAGTGCAAGCAGCGGATTGTCGTTCATGTGTTTACCTCCTGAGCGGGCCATTTCCAGTGGCGTATTTCCGGCATGTCTTCGCCGTGCTGGTGGATATATTGCGTGTGCTGGTTGAGCTTGTCGCGCATGCGCTGTTTGATGTGCGCCGCCTGAGCCTGCAACTTCGGCACCCGGTTCGCCACATCCATCACCAGGTGGAAGCGGTCAAGGGTGTTGAGCACCACCATGTCGAACGGCGTGGTGGTGGTGCCTTCCTCCTTGTAGCCACGCGCATGCAGATTGCCGTGATTGGTGCGGCGGTAGGTGAGACGGTGGATCAGCCAGGGGTAACCATGGTAGGCGAAAATAATCGGCTTGTCTGTAGTAAACAGAGAGTCGAATTCGTTGCTGGACAAGCCGTGCGGGTGCTCCTCCCGCGGTTGCAGGGTCATCAGGTCGACCACGTTGATGAAGCGGATTTTCAGCTCGGGGGCGAGCTGGCGCAAGATGTCTATGGCCGCCAGCATTTCCAGCGTGGGCACGTCGCCCGCTGCCGCCAGCACCACATCAGGTTCGCCGTCCTGATCGTTGCACGCCCATTCCCACATGCCGATGCCGGCGCAGGCATGGTTGACGGCGGCATCCATGTCCAGCCATTGCAGCTCGGGCTGCTTGCCGGCGACGATGACATTCACCAGGTTGCGGCTCTTCAGGCACCGGTCGGTGACAACCAGCAGGGTGTTGGCATCCGGCGGCAGATAAACGCGGATGATGTCGGCCTTCTTGTTCACCACGTGATCGATGAAGCCGGGGTCCTGATGCGAGAAGCCGTTGTGGTCCTGGCGCCAGACGTGCGAGGTGAGCAGGATGTTGAGCGAGGCAATGGGGCGGCGCCAGGGAATCTCGCCGCACACCTTGAGCCACTTGGCGTGCTGGTTGAACATCGAATCGACGATGTGGATGAAAGCCTCGTAGCAGGAAAACAGCCCATGGCGGCCGGTGAGGAGATAGCCTTCGAGCCAGCCCTGGCAGGCGTGTTCGGAGAGGATTTCCATGACCCGGCCATCGGGGGCGAGATGATCGTCGTAGTCATAGCGCTCTGCCATCCAGGCGCGGTTGGTCACTTCGAACAACGCCCCGAGGCGGTTGGAGGCGGTTTCGTCCGGGCCGAACACGCGGAAATTGTTCGGGTTATTCCGCATCACGTCGCGCAGGAAGACCCCCATCACCCGGGTAGATTCAGCAGGAGTGGCACCGGGCGCGGGAACGGCCACGGCGTAGTCGCGGAAGTCCGGCAGGCGCAGGTCGCGTAGCAGCACCCCGCCGTTGGCGTGAGGGTTGGCCCCCATGCGGCGCTCGCCGCTGGGGGCAAGTTCGGCCAGTTCGGGCTTTAGCCTGCCGCTGGCATCGAACAGCTCTTCAGGCCGGTAGGACTGCATCCAGTCTTCCAGCAGCCGCACGTGCTCCGGCTTCTCCATGTCGCCGAACGGCACCTGGTGCGAACGCCAGGAACCTTCGGTTTTCTTGCCATCCACTTCCTTCGGCCCGGTCCAGCCCTTGGGCGATCGCAATACGATCATCGGCCAGAGCGGGCGGCTCACTTCACTACCCTCCCGCGCCTTGCGCTGGATCTCGCGTATCCCGGCGATGGCCGCATCGACGGTGGCCGCCATCAGCTGGTGCATGGCTTCAGGCTGGTCTCCTTCGACGAAATAGGGCTGGTAGCCATAGCCGACAAACAGGCTTTCCAGCTCGGCGTGGCTGATGCGGGCGAGGATGGCCGGATTGGCAATCTTGTAGCCATTCAGGTGCAGGATCGGCAACACCGCGCCGTCCGTGCGCGGATTGAGAAACTTGTTGGAATGCCAGGAAGTGGCCATCGGCCCGGTCTCAGCTTCGCCGTCGCCCACCACGCAGCAGGCGATCAGCGCCGGATTGTCGAACACCGCGCCATAAGCGTGGAACAAGGCATAACCCAGCTCGCCGCCCTCGTGGATGGAACCGGGAGTTTCCGGCGCGGCGTGGCTGGGAATGCCGCCGGGGAAGGAAAACTGGCGGAACAGCCGCCGCATTCCCTCCTCGTCCTGCGAGATATCGGCATACAGCTCGCTGTAACTGCCTTCCAGATAAGTGTTCGCCACCACCGCCGGGCCGCCGTGACCGGGGCCGGCAATGAAGATCATGCTGAGTTCTTGCTGCCTGATCACCCGGTTCATGTGCACATAGATGAAGTTCAGCCCCGGCGTGGTGCCCCAGTGACCCAGCAGGCGCGGCTTGATGTGCGCCAGTTGCAGTGGCTGTTTCAGCAGTGGATTGTCCAGCAGATAAATCTGCCCCACTGACAAGTAATTGGCGGCGCGCCAATAGGCGTCCATCCTTTCGATCTCTTCGGCATCCAGCGCCGCAGCAGTCGATGGCATCTCATTCTCCTTGCGTCATTAAACCATTGGGTTCAAGACTTCTTGTCCCGGTCTTTTTCAGGATACCAGCGCGTAACACCCGGCACAGTGCGCCAGCACACATAAAAAACCGGTAGCCTGTGTGCGTTACCGAACAGAATTGAGACCGCTCCAGGTGTACGGTGCATGTGGGACTCTCGGCAACCGGGTAAAGCACTGTCTTAAGCGGCTGCACCGGCGCGCCTTCCCTGCGATTTTTCAAGGAGTCAACCATGATCAATACGTCAAAATTCCCCAGGAGCCTGCTCAGTCTGGCGGCCCCGCTTGCTCTGCTGCTCCTGGCCTCGGCAAACCTGTACGCCCAGCAGCCCATGTCGATTTCCCTGAATGGCAGCTCCGTGGTGCCACCGGTGACAACTTCAGCGATGGGTACGGGGCAAATCAAGGTGCTGCCTGACCACACGGTGAGCGGCAGCATCAAGGTTTCCGGGCTGGTCCCGACGATGGCGCATATTCATGAGGCCGCCGCCGGGAAAAACGGCCCGGCTATCATTACCCTGACCAAAACCACCGACGACACCTTTACCGTGCCCGCCGATGCCAAGCTGACCGCGGCGCGGTACAAGAGTTACCTGGCCGGCAAGCTTTACGTCAGTGTGCGCAGCGCTCAGTACCCGAATGGTGAAATCCGGGCGCAGTTGCTCGGCGAACCGATGACCCTGGCTCACTGACCCGCATCACAAATCAAGGAGAAAATCATGAGCTTGGGAACCATACTATTAATCGTTCTGATCCTGATGCTGATCGGCGCCATTCCGGCCTGGCCGCACAGCAGGAGCTGGGGCTATGGGCCCAGTGGTGGGCTGGGTTTGGTGGTGATCATCATCATCGTGCTGCTGTTGCTGGGACTGCTGTGACGGGTTGTGCCCTGCAGTCAGGCTGTTGCAACCGCGCCTGACCGCCCTGTTGACTGGCTTGGTGGTTTTGGCGCTCGCCCGGTGAAATGGCCACGTTGCCGATCTCGGCCGGCACCGGGCGGGGTGTATCTAGTGAAGTCGTCTATTCTTCAATTATCGCTGCAAGTCTATTTCTTTATTCTTTGCAATCGCATTTTTTAAAGGAGAAATATGATGGGAAAATATTTGATTGCCTGGCTGCTGGGTGTCCCTGCAATCGTTTTAGTGATTATCTATTTTTTCCTGAACTGACAAGCTGCTAACGAAGCTGTAGAAAAGTGCTCATTCCAGCATCCTGCCTCAGCCGCTCGCTGGTCATGAGGAGCCGGATCTCGGTGCTGGCGCTTGCCGCTCTGGTTTGTTCCGTTCGTCAGCGCGAGCCCGGCCTTGGCCAGTGCCGCCCCCTGCGCGAAGCCTGCCGGCGCCGTGACCGGGAAGCATGGGCCCAGGTTCACCTCGAAGATTCAGAGGTGCTAAGCACACTTATTAATGACCATCCATCAGCATGAAAAATGCAAATTGTTTGATTTGGAGCGATTTGCCGAGAATCGCATGGCGCTAATAACCGCCTACGCATCGGCACACGACAATAGCCGGTAGTCCGGCGCTACTCACCAAGGAGATCGATCATGAGCAAAGGAAAGGCAACGAGTAATTCTGGAAAACGCAAACAGGAAAAGGGCTCGGCCCCGACTGGAGACACACAACGGGCGGCTGGCGGCGAACTGCACCAGATCGCGGGTGGAGAGCACCCCGCGCTCACCACGAACCAGGGCATCGCACTTCCCGATAATCAAAACTCGCTCAGGGCCAATCCGCGAGGGCCTACGCTTCTGGAGGATTTCATCCTCCGCGAAAAAATCACCCATTTCGATCACGAGCGTATTCCCGAGCGTATCGTTCACGCGCGAGCGACGGGCGTGCATGGATTCTTCGAGCTGACCGCCTCGTTGAAGCAATACACCACCGCCAGGATACTCACCGAAGTAGGTGAGAAGACGCCCGTGTTTACTCGCATATCTACCGTCGCAGGCGGTGCAGGTTCGGTCGACACCCCGCGTGACGTACGCGGGTTTGCCGTCAAATTTTACACCAAGGAAGGCAACTGGGATCTGGTCGGCAACAACATCCCGGTTTTCTTCATCCAGGACGCCATCAAATTCCCCGACCTTATTCATGCCGTAAAAATGGAACCAGACCGCGGCTTTCCGCAATCGGCGACCGGGCACGACACGTTCTGGGATTTCATTTCGCTCACGCCTGAATCCATGCACATGGTGATGTGGATCATGTCGGATCGCACCCTGCCGCGTTCGCTGCGCATGATTGAAGCCTTTGGCGTGCATAGTTTCCGCCTGATTAACGACGCCGGCGAATCGACCTTCGTCAAATTCCACTGGCGTCCGAAGCTCGGCTTGCAGTCCACCATTTGGGATGAGACCGTGAAAATTTCCGGCGCCGATCAAGACTTCCATCGCCGCGATATGTTCGAGGCCATCGAAGCCGGCAACTTCCCCGAGTGGGAGTTCTCGGTTCAACTTTTCACGCAGGAGGAAGCGGACAGATTCCCGTTCGATCATCTGGACGCGACCAAGCTGATTCCCGAAGAACTGGTGCCCTTGCAAGTGATCGGACGCATGGTGCTGGATCGCTGGCCGAACAATTTCTTCGCTGAAACCGAACAGGTTGCTTACTGTCCCGCTAATATCGTACCTGGTATCGATTTCTCGAATGACCCTCTGTTGCAAGGCCGTTTGTTCTCCTACCTCGATACGCAGCTTTCGCGCCTGGGTTCGCCCAATTTTCACCAGATCCCGGTCAACGCACCCAAGTGCCCGTTCGCCAATCATCAGCGCGACGGGCACATGCGGATGGCGCAACCGGCGGGCCGTGTTGCGTATGAACCCAATTCCTTGTCTGAAAGCTCGCCACGCGAAACGCCAGCCATGGGTTTTCATAGCGCGGCGGTAACTGAAACCGGCGAGAAAGGCCGCATCCGTGCCGAGAGCTTTGCCGACCACTACAGCCAGGCGCGGCAGTTCTATCTCAGCCAGACCGGGTATGAGCAGGCGCACATCGCCTCGGCGTTAGTGTTTGAGCTTTCCAAGGTCGAACATGTGCACGTGCGTGAGGCGATGGTCGGTCACCTGCGCCATATCGAAGAAGACCTCGCCAAGCGTGTCGCCGCGGGTCTTGGGTTCGGCAGCATGCCCGATGCGCCGATAGCCGCAGCGCCCGTGCAGGAGATGGCGCCTTCGCCCGCATTGCAGATCATCGGCAAGATGAAAGGCACGCTCATGGGGCGCGCGATTGGCATCCTGATCGCGGACGGTTCGGACGGCGCTGTCATCAAGAAGATTAAAAAGGCCGCGACCGATGCGGGTGCTAGCGTGAAGATCGTCGCCCCCAAAGTGGGCGGCGCGAAGCTTGCCGATGGCTCGATGCTGGCGGCTGACGGACAACTGGCGGGTACCCCTTCTGTGCTATTTGACGCAGTCGCCGTCATCCTCTCCGACGCAGGCGCAAAAGCACTGTCGATGGAAGGCGCAGCGATCGATTTCGTGCGCGATGCGTTCGGTCACCTCAAGGCAATCGCCGTCGACAAAGGTGGCCAGGCGCTTTTGAAAACAGCGAATGTCGGACAGGATGCGGGCGTCGTGGATGCCAACGACAAAGCTGCATTTATTGCTGCGGCAAAGACGCGACTATGGGACCGGGAACAGTCTGTACGAACATTGGCATAGGTAACTGATTCCCGTTGGGCTTAATCCATTAGGTCGATCGCGTTCACGCCGTGCTGACGTCGTTGTAGTCCCCGACCGAAGCCTGGATGACTTCCCGTGCAATCGTCGTCTCCTGCTCCGTCCGGGTCTCCGCCACCAGCACGACCTGGCCGCTCGAGATCGCATCGCGGATCAGATCCGCAAGCTGCCCTTCCTTGTTTCCGGCGCCGGCCGTGGTACCGGCCGCGGCGCCGATGATACCGCCGAGGCTGGCGCCCCAGCCCAGCAACATGAGGGGAGCAAGCAACGGGCTGGCGACGAACAGACTCACGTTCGCCGCCACCAGCGCCACTTCCGCTAGCGCGCCGATGCCGGTGCCAAGCGCGGTTCCGATTGCGCCGTCTACGAGCACGTCCTTCAGCACTTCATTGCTTTTCTTTTGCTGCGCGGTGACCGGCTGAGCCGAGTCGGTTTCGAAGAGATGCAGCCGTTCGCGCGGCAACCCCCGCTCGACGAGCCTGGAAAGCGCGCTTTCGGCTTCTCCGGGGTGGGCAAAAAATCCCGATACGTGGTGGCGGTATTGGTCCATGCTATTTCTCCTTGGGGTGAACCGTGCGAAACGGATGGTATTCGAGCATATTCTGCGTACCCTGACGCGTCCGTGCGCTGTCGCACCATCTCGCTCAGCAGGCACGCCTGGATGGGGAGTTTCAGGGGCCGGGCGTTATTGCCGCGTCGGGCGACGATTAAAGCGGATCATACCTTCGCCGAAAACAGCCGGCATCCTCCCGCCAGCGCAACACCAAATACGAGGTGGGCAGCCAGTGTCACCCAGTCGCGGGTCATCGCGAACCAGGGGAATAGCAGGGTGAAGCCGTACAGATTGACCACGTAAATGGCCAAGCCGTACAGGGCGCCGGCAAAGAGAGCCGTTCCGGTGCGCAGGCGACTGGCCAAGTGCGCCGGGATCAGGGCGTAGGCGACGGACAGGCCGAAGTGGATCAGCGTCGCGACCAGCAGGAGTCCCACTGCGGCGTCGACGGCGGGGGCAGGACATCGGTACCCATGGCCAGGGCGGCAGTCAGGCGCGCATCCCGAAAAAGGGTTTCGGGGAGCGGCATATCAGCCAGCCACCACAGGGCAAGCTGTGCCAAGGTGGCAATCACGCCGGCGCCGATACCGGCAACCAGTGCCATTGCCGGATCAATCCGCCCGCGCTCCCGCCGCCACCCGAGCGCTGCCTTTGGCGGGACGGTTTCTGCCATCAGGTCGAGGGTTTCCTGGCCCACCAGGGACGACCTGAGCAGGCGGGCCAGTCCTGCCCCGCCCTGCGACATGACCAGCGCATGGTTACGGATAAACATCGAGCGGGCAACCGGTGCGATCAGGTTCATCCACCACCGGGTGCTGCGGACATGCCACTCGCAACGGACGATGCTGACCGCGTCCTGGCGGGAGAAATGCCAGCGGCCGATCCCGTCAAGGTCGCCCCGGGCGGTTCCCTCGATGGCCACCAGCCTTTCAATGCGTGTGGCGTACACTTCGAACACCACCCGGTAGGGTAATTGCCCCTGCCAGGAATAGCGCCAGACGCTGTTGATGCCATCGGCGTCACCGGCTGCCACCGTTCCACTTTTTGCACGCCCGGCCACCAGTCCGGCCAGCGCAGGGAATTGTGGATGGCCGCGTACACCTCTTCCAGCGGCGCTTGGATGCGCCAGATCGTCAGCAAGCGATATTCAGCCACGGCACCTCCAGCGACAGGTGATTGCTCATGACTCTGCTCCAGAAATCAACCACGGGCTTGTGCAAACAAATTGTCCGCAAGTACCGGGCCGGCGATCTGTCCTGCCACCTCCCGAGCGCTGTCATGGCGCACTATCAGGAAGTTCGCAATGCCCGGGGCGCAAGCCTGGTGAAGTAACGGCTCAGGCCTTCTTGACCCACAGGCTGCACCAGCCCTCGGGACTGATCTGGCCATCAACCAGCTTGCAGGTATTCGAGGCGGCGATGAAATTCACGCAGTTGCTGCATTTTTGCGCGTCTTTCGGCTTTGTCTGGTACTGCACGCTTGCCTTTGGCACTTTCTTGGTTGCCGTTGGCGGGGCAGAATTCGCGCTGTTGGCCGGAGAACTAAAAAGTGCGATTGGCACAAAAAGGCTACAACCAACCGCCAATGCACCGCGCAGCACAGCCCTGCGGGGCGGAATTTCTTCCTTCATCATGCATTTTCCTGTAGGAGATGCCTTTTCGGCGCGTTTGTCCGCAATCACGTCGAGGTAATCGTCGCTGGGCTTGTCACACCGTGCTTTAGCCTTGCCCTTGAACTGCTTCCAGTAATCTTCAAAGATATCCCGGTTCATATCAAACTCCTTCGATTCGAGACCCGACCGGCGGAATTGCCAATCGAGCTTCTCTTTTCATAGCCGGCCTTTCGCCACTTGTCTACCTCGTGCAGCGACAACCTGGACTGATTTCATGAAAACTCCGGATGAACGTGCAAAGATAGTCGCATGATCAGGTGCAGTCTGTGCGGTGTCATACATAGGGCGACGTTCGGTGATGGCATTGGCGCGGGTGGCAGGAAGCACTGTCCGGATTCGCATTGGCGGCCCAGTGCGCTGCGATCCTCAACCGGTCTGGCTTTTCATCGGCGGGCTGATTCGTGCAAGCTGCACCAGCGCGGCCAGGAGCTTCTGAATGTGCTGCCTGGTCGGTTCATCGGTCAGCCTGCCCTTCTGGTCAAAGCGCTGCGCGGCATTGCTGATCATCACTTCCGGTTGATTGACCATGGGCATGTTCTGCGCGACGAGGATTTGCCGCAGATGGTATTGCGCGCGGGCCGTTCCCAGACTACCGGTTGAAGCCCCCATTATCGCCCCCGGTTTGTCCAGCCAAGCGCTTTCACCAAAGGGCCTCGAGGCCCAGTCGATAGCATTCTTGAGCACGCCGGAAAGCGAATAGTTGTATTCCGGCGTGCCGAACAGGATGGCATCGGCGGCCAGAATCTGTCGCTTGAATTCAAGCACGATTGCCGGTGGAGCCATTTCATCATCCTGATTGAATACCGGAATGCCATGGAGTTCGATCAGGTTCAGCACCGCGCCCTCCGGCACCAGTTCCTGCGCCGCCTTGAGTGCAAAATGGTTGTAAGAATCTTTGCGCAGGCTCCCCACGATACCCAGAATATTTATCTCGTTCATTTCAAACCTCCTTGTCACAGTCCTGCAAAGGATATCCGCGAGTGACGCCAGGCACCGTGCGCCAGCGCACATAGAAAAACCGGTGTCCTGTGTGCGTTGCCGAACAGACTATAGGCCGCTCATGAGGCATCGTGCGTTGGTGTGGGCTGACCTGTCATGTCCGTCCAATCCTGATCGGGTCTGAAGCTGTTAACTGGAGAAGTCACCATGAAAGGTTTTGTACAAAACATCGAAAGCATTACCGTCAAGAATAAAGACTTTCGCCGGGTACTTTACACGGCCAAGCACTGTCAGCTCGTTGTCATGACGTTGAAGCCAAAGGAAGAGATCGGAATGGAAGTTCACAAGCTCGATCAGTTTTTTCGCGTGGAAGAGGGTGCCGGTGAGGCCGTTCTGGATGGTGTTCGCACGTTGATCAGCGCGGGCTTCGCCGTGCTCGTCCCGGCTGGGACAAATCACAACATCATCAATACTGGCAGTGTTCCGCTGAAGCTCTATACGCTCTATGCGCCACCGAATCATCGCGACGGCGTTGTCCACCATACCCGCGACGAGGCGGAGGCCGACAACGAACACTTCGACGGCAAAACGACGGAATAGAGAGTCGCTCTATGCGCCGCCCTCGGGAAGAGCAAGGACTTGACCCGGGGGCTCACATCAGGACCGCAAAAATGCCGTGTCTGGTTGCATGCAGCAACAATCTAAAGTGCAGATAACCTTTAAAGAATCACATGAAGCCGCTGTGGGCCATTTGCCCATCAACAATCAAGGAGATCAATGATGAATAATGCCGAAAACACGATGCACGAAGGAGAAAATCTGATTTACGACGCGGTCAAAGACTTGACCAAAGATCAGCTTGAACAAACAGTCAGGAAAAACGCCGCAGCCAAAAACTTCGCCCTGAACGACGAACACATGAGCGTGATCCATTCATTGATCGAACACTATAAACAAGATTGCAAGACGCGCGACTGTCTTGCCGCACATGAGCATATGCGTTTTCTCGAAGAGGCATACGAATCCAAAGGCGGCAGCAAATATCTTTATATGTTGTTTGACGCCATGCCTGATACGCGCGGCGTGCTGATGCCTATTCATGAACTCGCCGGTTTGCCTGCACTGAGACTGGAAACGGATGAGGGTTTCGGGACGGCATTTTGAACGAGGACCAATCCTCTCACGGCGGTCGAATAGTAAACCGGTAAGTCACCGGTCCTCAAAAAATCGGATGGCGTTTAGCAATTCAGGGAAATTGTAAATAATATAGTCGGGTTTTACGCCCTCTTTTTCCTGCGTCCCCTGGTTTGACTTGAAAAAAACAGTTTTCATTCCGAGTCTCTGCGCCCCATAAACATCGCGGTACATGTCGTTGCCCACAAACAGAACCTCTGACGGCTCCATTTTCATGGCGGTCAATGCTGCTGTAAACAGGCGTTCATCGGGCTTGCGGTACCCGACGTCTCCCGAGATGATGATCGGATCGAAATATCCAGATAACCCAACGGCGTTCAGTTCCGGGACTGCGTAGGCGGTCTGACCATCGGAAATTATTGCAAGATGATATTTTGGGTACAGTTGTCGGATCGTGTCCTCTACGCCGGGATAGAGCTGCAACTGGAAGCGTGATGCGGCACGGTAAGTCTCGGCAAGAAGTCTCGGGAGCTGTTCAAGCTTCTCAGTTGGCAGGCCGCGTGTGAAATCCGTCGAGTGCCGGGTGATGATCTCTCGGAAGATACCGATGGCATCGAATTCCGCGTAACGCTCACCGTATGCCGTGCGTTGTTCTTTCATTATCTGGAAATACAGATCCTTAACAACGTTCGGGTCGAGAGATATGCCTTGATATGACAGGAGATTGCTGATGACGCGATACACATCGTCATGCCATTCGTTCGTCTGGATATTCGAAAGTGTTCCGTTGATATCGAAAGCAATACCTTTAACGATCATTTAAAACCTCCGCAGGCATTCTTTTGCCTCTCTGATCAGGCGATGGCGGTAATTCGGTTCGATCCAACTGTTACGCGCAATGCGCAATAGCGTAATTCCCATGTAGAACGGTGTCCTGCCGGTGATCGATTGAAAGGCGCTATCGCGGTTTGGGAAGTGGCAGGCATATTCCCAGAGGAAGTGGCCGATGAAAGGCTCGGCGGCGTCCTTGTTGCCGGTTGCACGCATGAAAAAATGCTTCAGTTCTCCGGCGATGCGGCCGGTGTCGAAAACACGATCAGCGCGCTTGGTTCTCTCCAGATCGAACGCGATTACTTGCAACTCATTGCCGAACATAAAATTCTCAGGTGTCGCATCCCCATGCACGAGCACTTTCTGGTCTTCCCACATCCTCGGCTGATCACGCCACTGGTCGCGCAGCCAGTACAACTCACGTGCCTCGCCCTCTCCGATTGCCCTGATTTCAAGCAGTCTGTCGATCAGGCGATCCATATAATCGCAGTCTTGGTGGAACTCGACTCCCACGCCTATGGCTGTCCGGTTGTGAAAGGCGGACAGGAAATACGCGAGTGCGGTTAGCTTATGATAGAGTTTACCTTGGTCGCCGCCCTGTATCACCTCCAGTATCACTTCGCTGAGCAGTTCTCCCTCGCAGTATTCGGTGACCAGAAGCGCATTCAACGAATAGTTGCGACCAAGCGGCCTGACGACATGGTGGGGATAGCCCGTCAGTCCGTAATCGCGCATCATGCAGAGATTGTCGAATTCGCGCGTCAGGCGTGATACCGCCTTGACTGCGTCCTTCTTTCTTGAAGAAAGAAAAAACTTGCCTATGACCCTTGTGCAAGTATTGCGGTCTTCATACAGGTACACGTCGTTTGAGCCATTGAGCTTGAATACACGGTACTTCGAGCTGCCCGAGGCGCCGCTGATCTGCGGCTGAATGTCATGCTGGAGATAACCGTGCAGAGGGTCGTGTTCCGATAGCTTCCCTAGATAAATTCCGGTCATTGTTGTCCTATGCCTGTGAGCCTATGGATGACGCAAGGTTCAATGGTAGGAATTTGTCTAGAATTCCTCTGTGCGCTTTCATACATAGACACGGCTTTTCTGGCTGACAGATTGCGGGGCTGGATGCGACTGCCCTGGCGGTTTCCATCGGCATTTTATTTTACGTTGGGTTTCGCTTTTCTGTGGTAAGTCTTGCCCGGCGGTGGCGCCACCGGTTTGACGCGCGCATCTGCCAATAGCCTGGCGCACTCGCTGTCTTCTCCCGGCCCGGCATTGATCAAGGGGATCAGGGCCGCGACCGGCGCCAAGGCTGCCAGCCCGATTGCGCCACCCGCTTTCATTGCCAATACCCCCTTGTCGACACTGACGCGCGGCTGCTTGAAGCTGCCGCGCACATAGAGCGGCGCTCTGAGCGAAAGCACGCGCAACCCTTCGCTATGGGTGTTGATGGTCAGATCCAGTTGTTCCTGCGCCAAATTGATGTTGCCGCTGACAGCGAGCAGGGCGTCGTCGGTATCGATGATAAAGCTGCGCGTTTGCATCAGGCCATTGGTCACGCCAAAATCGGTCGCCATGCAATTGAGCTTGACTTGCTTGTCGCCGACCAGGCGGGTGAGGATCACGTTGCCGATATTCAAACCCATTTCTTCTAGCAAGAGTTTACTGACCGTACCTTGATTGATCAGGGTCTTGATTTCGCCATTGGATGCGCCCAGCAAGCTGGCAACCGAGTTGCCGACCGCTGACAGGGAGGCATCGCCATTGATTTCACCGGCACTCGCTTGCAGCGGTTGCAAGGCGGGAAATAATTGTTTCAACTTCAAATGGCGGGCCGTCACTTTCATGGTCGCCTTGATCGCATTCTTGCCGGCTTTTCCGCTGCCGTCGAGCGTGATGTTCGAACTCAGGTTCCCCCCCGCCATGTCAAAATTGAGCGGCAACAAGGACAACACGCCGTCTTGCAGATGCACGTTCGTAGTCAGCTTGTTGATGGGCAATTCCTTTTTGCGAATAATTTTTTCGGCGCTGAATTTAATGTCGGCATCGATACTGGTCCAGCGCTCCGTCTTGAAGGGTTCGACCGGTAACGCTTTGTTCTCCGGTTGGACGGCGGCGGCACCGCGCTTGGCCTTGCTGGCATTCGAGTCGGCGCCGATCAGGGGTGCCAGATCGGAAAAGTGCAACAAGTGCGACACAACCGTCCCGGATAACAAAGCACGGGGTTGTTTCGATTGATAGTCGAGGCTGCCACCGATATCGCTGGAGCCGACCTTGCCGCTGAATTTCTCATAAATCCAGCGCCCGCCATGCGGGCTCAGGGTGCCGATCAAATGGCCCTCCGTCGCGAACGGCGGTGTCTCCGGCAAGACGATGCCGCTGAGTGCATACAGCCGCGCCATGCTCACGCCGGACAATTTCAAGCGCATGTCAAGTGCCGCCAGATCAGTCGGCTTGGTGAGCGACCCCTCGACTGCAATCACGGTTTTCCCCATGCGCAGATGGGCCATGATCGGGTAAGGTGCAGTTTGGTGTTGCAGCGATAACACGGCGCCAGCCTTACCGTTGCCGCTGACTGCTTCGCCATTGAACTTGCCGCGTATGTGCCACGCCACGCCATAAATCGGGTCCGAGGCTAGCGTATCGATATCGGCCGTCACATCGGCATGCTGGACGGCGTCGCTCAGGTGGACGCTGCCTTTGGTAAAGATGACGCGTTGCAATTCCAGCTGCCAGGGCGATGGCTTATCGACGTTCTTGAAAGTCCAGTTGTTCTTGCCATCGGCGCTACGCAGCAAGCTGACGACGGGCGAATCGAAACGCAGGACTGGGATCGAGATTTTTTTTCCCAGCAATGCCCAGGGGTTCAGCGAAAAGGCCAACTGCTTGATGCTTGCCATGTCGGCCGGTTGCAGCGCCGTTGCACTCGTATCGACCGGCGCAGGCGCTGGTGCACTCGTATCGGCTGGCGCAAGCGCCATCATGGCTGGCGGATTGCCGACGTGAATGTCATGCGCGACCCAATGCGGCCACGGAATCATGCCGCGCCAACCTTCATCCGGTTCGGCCGGCCCCGCGGCTTGCTTTTCCCAAGTCAGCGAGAGGTCTCCCGAGATCGCGAACGGGCGGCCGAGCGCTTCGCTGCTGCGCGCATTGAGCCATGGCTTGGCTCGGTTCCAGTCGAAATTGAGTAGCACGACCAACGCGACCGCAGGAACGGCGATCAGACCGGCGGCGACGGCGAGCGCTATTTTCGTGCGTCGCGGCATATTCATCCTTAAAAAAGCATCTGAACTGCAAAGGCGCAAAGAACGCAAAATAAAAACAATGGATTACATGAGCAGAGCGGGCCTATCTCGGCAGTCATCGCCATGTTCTTACCCGTAATATTACTCAAATGATGGCAACCGTCTGTACGACACCGCACACAGAGCCCGGTTCGTGCTCGCCGTAGTCCAGAGCACTCCCCCACTCCCAAGGACTGCGGCGGCGATGCGAACTTCCTGATACCCGAACCAAGGCCATGACCTACGTGGTCTGCCGTGGACAAGTGTGGACCTATGTACGCCACCGCACCGACCGCGCTTGGTCCTACGACTAGCCTTGCACCTGCATCCTGAGTTTCCTCCATGCAATTAGTCCAGCCTGTCGCTACGCCAGGGGCACAGGTGGCGACAGGCCGGCTGCGACGAAGGAGGCTAGATCTGCTTGCATCAAAGTAAAGCATTCTTCGCCAACAATCCCGCAATTAACAGGAGTAAAGAAATGTCCAGTGTCGGTTATCACGAGCCTGTAGAGGAACTGTCCACTGAAACGCGCGACATGCACAGAGCCATTGTTTCTCTGATGGAAGAGCTGGAAGCCGTTGATTGGTACAACCAACGTGCTGATGCCTGTAAAGACACGGAACTCAAGGCGATCCTCGAGCACAATCGAGACGAGGAAAAAGAGCATGCATCCATGCTGCTGGAGTGGATTCGGCGCAAAGACCCCAAGTTTACCAAGGAGCTCAAGGACTACTTGTTCACCGAAAAACCGATTGCGCATCAGTAAGAAGGCTCAAGGCCGCCCGAGCTCTTGATGCCGTGTTTTTATAGCGATGAGATTGGAGAATAGCGTGTCCAACACGAATAACCAGAAAACCAGCCGCTTTGCCAACTACGGATTTTTTCTGACCGACAGAAAGAGTATTCCGCCGCCGCCATCCATCGTCGAAGAGATGCGCCACCATGCTGCCGCAGCGATCGGGTTAGGCGCCGGCACAAACCCCGGATTCGGCGCGGGAGAAAATGACTGGCTGGGTGCCGAGGCCTATGTCGATCCACTGCGCTAACCAACCATGCACGAACTTAAGAATAATTATTTAATATCAAGGAAATTCGGACTATGTCAGACACCAAATACCCATTGAACAATAAATTCGAACGCGTCTCCGACTTGACGCACACTATCGCCAGTTTCCTTGAATGGGCCGAACAACAGAAAGGGCTTAGCCTGTGCGAGCCATACAAGCCGCAGTATCCATGGTATATGCCTATCCATACCAGCAAGGAACAACTTCTGCTGGAGTTTTTCGGCATCGATCTGGCAGCGCTGGAAAGAGAGAAAAGACAAATGGTCGGTGAATACGTAAAAGCGGCATAAGCAAGTAAAAATACAGAAAAACCAGTTAACAGACAATCGCGAATATTCAACGCTCTTGCATAACCGGATAAGCATGCAACGTGCCTGGACCAGATTGGTTTTTAGCCACTCTCAACATGAGCTTTGAAGGGCATTCGCATCATTCTGAATTAGTTGTGCTCTGGTTCTCGTGGCATCTGAACGGCCTAACGGCCTACAGTGGTTGCCACGGCCCATACCGAAAATTCTGCGAACCGCTTTTGCCCGACGCCCGTCGCGCCTTTTTCCAGGTACAGGGCCCAAGCCCAATCGGGCTCGAACAGGCTGGTGGTAGACGACCAGTAAATGTCCTGCACGTCGGCGAAAGGATGCCCGGAAGGCAAGGCCGGGCTGTGGGCGGCGCAATCCACCAGCACTTCCAGTTCGTTGATCGTTGGCAGCCGCCAGGGGTTTTCCCCTCCTTCCCGGTTAAGCTCGGCCACCGCTGCCAATGCCTCGCGCCAGACCACCGGTTGCGGTGTGAGATTCGCGCTGCGGCGCCAGAGCAGGCGGGTGAGGCGATCCAGGATGCCGGCGTGAAGAATTTCGAAGCGGGGTTCGGGCCACGGAGCGCCGTAACGCCATTCGCCGTCCTGACCGGAGCCGGTGCATGAAATGACGTTGCCGGCGGCGTCAAAGCACAGGCTTTGGCCCGTACGCGGGACCACGCCCAGACCTTCGCCGCGTACCGGCCAGAGCATGAAGGATTGATCCTTGCCGCCGTAAAACATGCGCGCGCCATCCAGCGCCACGTACCAGGCGTGCGCCGGGCTGATGGCCGCCGTCGTCGCGGTCCAGTACCAGCCGTTGAACACATTGATGAATGGGTGTCGCTCAGGCAGGGCAGGCAATTTGGTTTGCAGACTGAGCAAACTTCTCAATTCGCGGCGATTGGGCATGCGCCAATCGCGCTGGCCGAAACGCTGTTCGCGGTTCATGGTCGCGACGAAGTCCAGTGCTTCCTGCCAGGTGAGTGGAAATTCCGCGAGATTGGCACTACGGCACCAGATCAGCCCGGTCAGCCGATCCATGACCTCGTCGCCGCGCAAGTCGAAACGCGGTTCCGGCCAGGACACGCCGACGGAAAACGATGCGTCCTGGCCGGAACCTTCGCATGGAACCTCGCGTCCATCGTCGGCATGGCAGGTGCGTTGGCCGGTATCCAGGTAATGGTGAGAGGTCATGATTGCTCCAATGAGCCCACCGGCCAGGCGGGCGCCGACAAGGCGACCTCAGGCCTGGAGGAATGCCAGCAGGTCGGCGTTGAGCTGGTCTTTGTGCGTGTCCGCGAGACCGTGGGGCGCGCTCGGGTAGATCTTCAGGGTCGCATTCTTGACCAGCTTAGCTGAGCAAAGCGCCGCGGCACCGATCGGCACGATCTGGTCGTCGTCGCCGTGAATGATCAGCGTCGGCACGTCGAACTTCTTGAGGTCTTCGGTGAAATCCGTCTCGGAGAACGCCTTGATGCAGTCGAAGGTGTTCTTGTGGCCGGCCCGCATCCCCTGCAACCAGAACGAGTCGATCATGCCCTGCGAAACCTTGGCGCCGGGCCTGTTGGCCCCGAAGAACGGGCCGCTGGCAAGATCCTTGTAGAACTGCGAGCGGTCGGCGACAGAGCCCTGGCGAATCTCGTCGAACGTTTCAATCGGCAAGCCGCCAGGATTGGCCGCCGTTTTCAGCATCAGCGGCGGGACGGCGGAGATCAGCGCGGCTTTGGCCAATCGTTCCGTGCCGTGGCGGCCGATATAGCGGGCAACTTCGCCGCCGCCCATGGAGAAACCGATCAGGGCGACGTCCTTCAGGGCTAGCGTTTCGATGAGCTCCGCGAGGTCGTCGGCAAAGGTGTCCATCTCGTTGCCATTCCAGGGCTGGCTCGACCGGCCATGGCCGCGACGGTCATGGGCAATGCAGCGGTAGCCGTTGGAGGCCAGGAACAGCATCTGGGCCTCCCAGCTATCCGCACTGAGGGGCCAGCCGTGGCTGAACACCACAGGCTGTCCTGTACCCCAGTCCTTGTAATAGATCTGCGTACCGTCTTTCGTCGTGATCGTGCTCATTATTTGCCTCCTTACTGCAACCAATCCTGAACGGGCGCAACAGGCGAAGCGCTAAAACGCTGCGAACCAGCATGCACGATACACGGGGAGCGGCCTCTTTTCCGTTCGGTAACGCACACAGGCCGCCGGTTTTCCTCTGTGCGCTGGCGCACGGTGCCGGGCGTCACTCGCTGGTATCGTCTAAACTTGGGCCAAGGAGATTTGAAATGGACGTGATAAAAATTCTGGGCATCGTGGGGAGTCTGCGCAAAGGCTCCTACAACCGTTTTGCACTCAAGGCGGCGCAGGAACTGGTGCCGGGCGGCGCGGTGCTGAACCTGATCGAGCTCCATGGCATTCCGGTCTTCGATCAGGACAATGAAATGACGCTACCGGCTAGCGTGCTTGAATTCAAGCGACGAATTCTGGACGCCGATGCCATCCTGTTCGCCACGCCAGAGTACAACTATTCGCTTCCCGGCGGCCTCAAGAACGCGATCGACTGGGCGTCGAGGCCCTATGGCGAGAGCGCGTGGCTGGGCAAACCGGCGGCGGTGATGGGAGCTTCAACCGGTAGCCTGGGCACGGCCCGCGCGCAATACCATCTGCGGCAAATTCTCGTCACGCTGGACATGCCCGTGGTCAATCAACCGGAAGTGATGATCGGCAATGCCGCGCAGCGGTTTGACCAGAACGGCAGGTTGACCGACGCGCCGACCCGGCAGCACATTCAGAAGCTTCTGGGTGCGCTGGTGCAGCTGGCAAAAACAGCACGGTGAGGAAGGCCGTGCCCTCTGGATTCGTCGATCGCATGGCCGATGCCCCGCTCCACTGGGCAAGGCGTCTGAAGCTCGTCATGATCGGGTCGCTGACATCCTGGATCGATCACCGGGCAGCCAGCAAAGGCGCAGCCCTGGCCTTCTATACCTTGTTTTCCATGACGCCCATCCTGGTGCTGGCCATTGTAGTTGCCGGCTACGTCTTCGGCGCCGAGGCTGCCCAGGGCGAGATCGTTGCCCAAGTGCAAGGGCTGGTAGGACCGAATGGTGCGCAGGCGATCCAGGCATTGCTGGCAGCCGCGCGAGATCCCGCCTCCGGGCGGGTGGCGACACTCGTAGCGAGCGTCCTGCTGCTGCTGGGTGCCACTAGCGTCTTCGCCGAGTTGAAGGGCAGCCTGGATGAACTGTGGGGTATCGAGAACCCTCGTCAGTCAGCCTTCAGCGCGCGCTTCTTAAGAACCCGGCTGTTGTCCTTTGGAATGGTGCTTGTTCTGGCTTTCCTGCTGCTCGTCTCCCTCGTCGTCAGCGCCGCATTGGCCATGCTCGAACGCCATGCGGGCGGAGTCGTGGGCAGTTCCGCCGCGGTTCTCGCGACGGCCTCCTCCCTCATTTCGTTCGGCGTCATCGCCTGCATGTTTGCCGTCATCTACAAGACCCTGCCGGACGCACCGCTGTCGTGGCGCGACGTCTGGATCGGTGCCGCCTTCACGGCGGGACTGTTCAGCTTGGGAAAATATGCGATCGGTTTGTATCTGGGCAACAGCGGCGTGGCATCGAGCTTTGGTGCCGCCGGATCATTGATCGCGTTGCTGCTATGGGTGTATTACTCGGCACAGATTTTCTTTCTGGGGGCGGAGTTCACGCGGCAATACGCACTGTGGTTCGGTAGCCTGCAGCATGAAAGACTGCACTTCGAAGAAGTGGCCCGTCTCGCCGCGCGACCGGGCGCTGAGTGAGCCGCACGGAGAAGCCCATTGCACGTCCGCCGTCCTATGTACGGCACCGTACAGACTTTACCTGATCCCGCGACTATGCTTTCCATTATGGCGTGCCTCTGTCCTCCACCTCCGGCGGATGGCCGGATACCGCTCACGAGTTTCACCGACATAAACCGCAAACACCGAGGTCCGTCCCGATGTCCGCAATCGAAACTCCTGCATCGGAAGCTCCGGCAGGCAATCAATCCCCTGCAGCGCAGGCATCTGAGACTGCCCATCCCTTAACCGTTCACGTTCCTGTGGATGCGCGAGGCTTGGCGCTTGGCATACTGGCGACAGTTGCCTTGGTGTTCGCGCTGGACTGGATGCAGAAGTTTTTTGTTCCCCTGGTGCTCGGGATCTTTTTGGCTTACACCCTGAATCCCCTCGTAGTATGGTTGGAACGGATCAAGATTCCGCGCGTGCTGGGCACCAGCATGGTGATAGTGGCCGTTGTGTGCGCACTCGTGCTGGGCACCTACTCGTTGCGTGGGCAGGTGCAGACGATACTCGCGCAATTGCCCGAAGCCGCGAGCAAGCTGTCTGCGGGGTTCGCCAGCATGCGGGACGATCCGAGCGGCACCATGCAGAAAATGCAAACCGCAGTGGGCGCAATGGAAAAGGCGACCAGCCAGATCGCCGGCATTCCGCCAGGCCCCAAGCAGCGCACTACCCACGTCGTCGTCGACGCGCCCGGGTTCAAACTGGGTGATTTCATGTGGGCGGGTTCCATGGGGGCCTTAGGCTTCATTGGCCAAGCAACCATGGTGATCTTTTTGGCCTTCTTTCTCCTGGCGGGTGGCGACACTTTCAAGCGAAAGCTGGTACGACTCACGGGACCGTCGTTGTCGAGGAAGAAAATCACTATCACCATCCTTAATGACATCAACGATTCCATCCAGAAATACATGTTCATGCTGTTGATGACTAATCTGCTTTTAGGATTGCTCACCTGGATCGCGTTCCACTGGATCGGCTTGGAAAACGCGGGCGCGTGGGCAGTCGCTGCGGGCTTGCTGCATGTGATCCCTTATGTCGGCCCGATATTCACCGCAGCCGCTACCGGGATGGCGGCATTCATGCAGTTCGACTCGTTTTCTATGGCGCTGTTGGTCTCGGGGGCATCATTGGCGATTGCCACGCTCGTCGGCACTTTTGTGACGACCTGGATGACCGGGAGAATCGCCAAAATGAATGCGGCGGCGGTGTTTATCTCGCTGCTGTTCTGGGCTTGGTTGTGGGGTGTGTGGGGCATGCTGATCGGCATTCCGATCATCGTCATCGTGAAAGTAGTGTCCCAGCATGTGGAACAATTACAGCCTGTGGCGGAGTTGCTTGGAGAATAGAAACCGTCTGTAAACCCTGCTAGCAGCCAGTCTAACTTAGGCCATATTAATTTATTAACAAATTGATATTTATGTATAAAAATATATTTTGTGCGCGAATTCTGCTGGTAGAAAACAATCTGCTCAATCAGGAAATAGCCGTCGAATTCCTTGAAAATGCCGGGGCTACCGTATGCGTCGCCCAAAATGGAGCAGAGGCGATTGATTTGTTGCGCAAAGATCATTTTGACTGCGTGTTGATGGATATACAGATGCCGGTGATGGACGGTTTTGAAGCTACGCGGCTCATCCGCGCTGATGCTGCCTTAGCGGAAACACCGGTGATTGCCATGACGGCAAGCTCATCGAACGAGTATCGCGAACGTTGTATTGCCGCCGGTTTTAATGACTTCATCAGCAAGCCATTCAGACCCGATATGCTCTATACCACGCTTGCTCGGTGGCTTGAGGCGCGACCGCAACAAATGCCATTTTCTGTCATAACCCCCACATCGACCATCGACACAGCTTGGGCAGGTGACCCGAATATCATTGACCTGTCGGTGCCGGCCGAATTGATTGGCGGCAATAAATTGGAGATGCGTGAATTTGCCCTTAAGTTCCTGACATCAGCCCGGTATGATTTAACAAAGATCGAATCGGCGCTGAAACGCAACGACCTTTCAGCACTCGGCACATTGGGGCACCACAATAGAGCGCCGGCCATCATGGTGGGGGCAATGGGGTTTGCCAACCTGTGTCAGGCATTGGAACTTGGCAAGGATAGTGTGAACATGGATCAGGCACGGGACATCGTCAGCCAAATGCGCCCGCTGCTTGATCGCATCAATGAACAAATTGATAAAGATTTGGCATAACGGGTGTGCATGACCGGAATATGTCGATAAGAGCAGCGCTATGCATAAAAAAATTGTCTGAGAACCTGCCTGTTATGAAATGGCCGAACTAGTGAACCGCGTCGAAAAAATGGGTCTGGGGCTACTGCAGGAGTGGCCGCTGTTAGTTAATCTGGCCACCACACTGGTGTTCGTCGTCTTCGGCCAAAGCCTGCTCGCCGACCTTTCGCACCCGGTACGCTTCACGTTCATGCTGACCTGGCTATTGCTCATCATCATTTTTTCTATCTTCGCAGTTGTGAGGCACGCGGAAAGCCTGGCGGAGAAACTCGGTGAACCGCTGGGCACATTGGTATTGACGTTGGCCGTTACCGGCATCGAGGTGATGATCATCGTCGCCACGATGTCGACCAGACATGGTGGCCCGACACTGGCCCGTGATGCGATGTTTGCGGTAATCATGATCGTGCTGAATGGCATGGTCGGGCTGACGCTACTGATTGGCGGATTAAAGTACAAGGAGCAGGACTACAATCTTCAGGGTGCCAATTCCTTTCTAGCGGTCATTCTGCCTCTGGCCGTAATCGGGCTTGTTCTACCCAACTACACGCGCTCGTCACCTGACCAGACATTTTCTCCAATCCAGGCAGCGTTCCTGATCATCGTATCACTGGCCTTGTATGGCATCTTTCTTACGATCCAGAACGGACGCCATCGTGCCTACTTTAGAACTTCGCGGCCGACAGCGGAAGCAAAGGATGCGAAACGGAAGTGGCGGGTTGTCCATGAAGTCTACTCGGTTCCGTATCACGTATTGCTGCTGCTGGCGTATATGGGACCGTTGGTGATCCTTACCCAGCAGCTCGCCGTGCCGATTGATTTTACGATACGCGTGTTAGGCGCGCCGGTCGCGCTGGCCGGATTCCTGGTCGCCGTACTGGTGCTCACCCCCGAGTCGCTTGGGGCAGTGCACGCCGCATTGGCCAACGACCTGCAAAGATCCGTCAACATCCTGCTGGGGTCGGTACTCGCCACTACCGGGCTGACGATTCCCGCAGTTCTTATGTTCGGGCTTCTGACCGGCAAACCGATTATTCTCGGCCTGGAACCCGTCGATATCACATTGCTGTCGTTGACTTTGGTATTAAGCACCATGACGTTTTCGAGCAGCCGCACTAACGTTCTCCTCGGCGCTGTCCACTTATTGTTGTTTTTTGCCTACCTGCTGCTTATTTTTCAGCGTTGATCGGTCCGACGGGTTGCTAGCTATGTAGCGATTATGTGCGCTAGCGCACGGTGCGCATCTGCGGAGAGGAGTCTAATTATCGTGGACGGTTCTCAGAACCGGTTGTTTTCCAAGAGGGTCATCCAGATTTCGATGCGGCGTGAAAATTTCGCGCCGCGAATCCCGATTTTGTGATATCGGCATGAGCGTCACTCGGGGCGGCATCGCCCGAAAGATATGAGTTTTCGGCAAACACAGGCCATCAGTCCCGTGCCGCGCTGACTACCCCGAGTGCGAGCGAGGAGAATGTCATAGTCATCAAAGAGTTCGGATTTTCGGCACGCACACGGAATGCGCTGCGTAGCGGCCGGGATACCGAGTTGCTGCGCTCGGAGCTGTTCAGCATCGAGCAACTGAAGCGCCACGCGGTAACGCTGGCTGGCCAGCATAGAATCGATCCGCGTCCGGGGCCGGACAGGTTGCTGCCACGGCTGGCGGACAACGCGCGCGTTCTGCTGGCGGCGTATGACGTCGTGACAGCCGCAGCCACGCAGGGGCAGCGAATCGTGCCGGCAGAAGCCTGGTTGCTCGACAATTTCTATCTGATCGAGCAGCAGATCAGTCTGGCGCGTCGGCATCTGCCGCGCGGGTACAGCCGGCAGTTGCCGCGACTGGCTGACGGCCTGTCAGCCGGTTTCCCCCGCATCTATGACTTGGCGTTGGAGTTGATCTCCCACATGGACGGTCGTGTCGACAGCGACAACGCCACCCAATTCATCGCCGCCTACCAGACCGCTGAATCGTTAAAGCTGGGCGAATTGTGGGCATTCCCGATCATGCTGCAGCTGGCGCTGCTGGAAAACCTTCGCCGCGTTGGGTTGCGTATCGCCCGTCGGCGCGAAGAGCGCGACGCGGCCATTACATGGGCAGACCGCATGCTCGCGACGGCCGAAAGGGAGCCGAAGCAGCTGATCCAGCTGCTCGCCGAGTTTGCCAATGCCGATGTGCCTCTGACCGCGCCGTTTGTGGAGGAGTTTTACGACAGACTCCAGGCTCAGGGGCCCGCCATGGCGTTCGTTCAGACCTGGGTCGAGCAAAAACTGCTCGAACAAGGGGTGACTGCAACGCAGTTGTCGGAGGCCGCAGGCCGAACGGCCGCCGCCAACCAGATCTCGATCGCAAACAGTATCGGCAGCCTGCGCTTCATCGGCGCAATGGACTGGAAGAATTTCGTCGAGTCGCTCAGTGTCGTCGAACAGACATTGCGTGAAGACCCGGCGGGGATGCACGCCGGCCAGGATTTCGCCACCCGCGACCGCTACCGGCATGTCATCGAAGACGTGGCGAAGGGCAGTTCGCGCAGTGAATTGGTGATCGCACGCGCAGCTATTACTCTCGCGCAGACGGCTGCACAGCGATTGGGCGCCAACGACCGCAGCGCGCATGTCGGATACTATCTGATCGATCACGGACGGCAGAGTCTGGAGCGTGCGGTCGGTTGCCGTTGGTCATGGAAATCGTGGATCAGAAGAGCGAACCGTAATTTCCGCCTTAGCCTTTACCTCGGCCCCATCCTGTTGCTCACGCTACTCTCGACATCGGTCGTGCTTTCCTCTTTCGGCGGGTTGGGCTTAGCTGACTGGCGCTACTGGTTTTTTTTAGGCACCGGCATCATCGGCGTATCGGCGCTGGCCGTCTCGCTGGTGAACCTGTTGGTCACGCTGGTCTTGTCGCCTCGCGCCTTACCACGACTGGATTTTTCGCAGGGCATTCCATCCGTTCACCGCACCATGGTGATCGTCCCCACCTTGCTGAGCAGGCCGCAAGAGATTGACGATCTTCTCGAAGTCCTGGAGATCCGCTACCTCGGCAATCGCGATCCCAATCTGTTCTTTGCCTTGCTGACGGATTTCCATGACGCGCCAGCGCGCACTCTGCCAGACGATGAGGCGTTGCTCGCCCACGCGCGCGCAGCGGTTCAGGCGCTCAACGAGACCTACCGCGAGGACCGTCCGTGCGTCTTCTACCTGTTTCATCGACCTCGGGTGTGGAACCCTTACGAACGGGTGTGGATGGGATATGAGCGCAAGCGCGGCAAACTGGAGCAGTTCAATGCCTTGCTGCGGGGAGTAGCGAAAACCGCATTCTCGGATATTGTCGGCGATCCGTCCATCCTCGCTTCGATCAAGTACGTCATCACCCTGGATACTGACACGCAACTGCCCCGCGACGCGGCACGCACACTGATTGGCAACCTCGCTCATCCGCTCAATCGGCCGGTATACGATGCCGACAAGGGACGCATCGTCGAAGGCTATGCGATCCTGCAACCACGCGCTTCGATCAGCCTGACCAGTGCAGGCCAGTCACGGTTTGCGAGACTGTTCGCGGGTGACTCAGGCATCGATCCCTACACGCGCGAGGTATCGGATGTTTACCAGGATATTTTCGGGGAGGGGTCGTTCATCGGCAAGGGCATCTACGATGTGGACGCTTTTCGTCAGGCCGTCGATGGGCGCTTTCCGGACAATCTCATTCTCAGTCACGACTTGCTGGAAAGCGGGTATGCGCGTTCGGCACTGGTGACCGATGTCGACCTCATTGAAGAACATCCGGCCAGTTACGCCATGGAGGCCAGCCGGCGCCATCGCTGGATACGCGGCGACTGGCAGCTTGCCGGCTGGCTGCTCCCGCGCGTGCCCGGGCCGCCCGAGCCAAAGGAATCGAAGGCGAAGCGGCAACCGAACCCGCTCACCGCCTTGTCGGTGTGGAAAATTTTCGACAACCTTCGACGCAGCCTCGTGCCACCGTCGCTGCTGGCCTTGCTGGCAGGCGGTTGGTTGTTTGGCCCGGGACCGGCGTGGTTCTGGATCCTGCTGGTCGCGGCCGTGGTGTTCTTGCCCACCTTGCTGTCCACCGTGATCGAGCTCATCCGCAAGCCTGAAGAACGTGATTGGCTGGTGCACCTGATCCTGACCAGCAAATCCGCAAGCCGCCCAATACTGATGGCTTTGCTGACACTGGTCCTTTTGCCCTACGACACGCTGATTTGCCTGGATGCGATCCTGCGCTCGGGGGTGCGGATGCTGTTCACTCGACGCGGATTGTTGCTCTGGCAACTGCCATCCTATGCAAGTCGCAACGCGCGCTGTACGCTGGCCGGTTTTTTTAGGGAGATGTGGATCGCGCCTGTTCTGGCGATGTTGCTGGGATTGGGCTTGGCTTTGTCTGGGGATTGGGGATTGGGGGCCAACCGGTCGGCGGAATTGCTCTTCTGTGCGCCCGTCTTGCTGCTCTGGCTGGCGTCGCCAGTCGTCGGCTGGTGGATCAGCATGCCGCTGGTGTCCCCCGCACCGGACTTGAGCGTCGATCAACGGGCGTTCCTGCGGGCGTCGGCCCGGCGAACGTGGCGCTTCTTCGCGGAGTTCGTCGGTCCACGGGACAACTGGTTGCCGCCCGATAACTACCAGGAATATCCGGCTCCGGCCATTGCCTCGCGTACCTCGCCGACGAACATCGGCATGTCGCTGCTGGCGGACTTGGCTGCGTATGATTTCGGTTACATCTCCACCGGAGAATTCCTGCGCCTTGCCGAGAACACACTGGCTACGATGGAAAAGCTGGAACGCTACCGCGGCCATTTTTACAATTGGTACGACACGCGCACGCTGCAACCGCTACACCCGCAATACGTCTCTTCGGTGGACAGCGGCAATCTGGTCGGCAGCTTGCTCACCTTGCAAGCGGGACTGGCCGAGTTGAAAGATCAGCCGGTGCTGTCATCAAACGCATTTCAGGGGCTGCAGGACACCTTGCAAGTGCTTGTCGAACACCTGCCCTCGTTACCCTCCCTGGATTTTGCGAAGAAGATCAAGTTCTTGCAGGACACCCTGCACTCGCTCACTTTGCCTGAACTCACACCCAAAGCGCAGACACTGGCTGCCGCCGACAGCTTGCTGGACAAGATTCACCTCGCTGGCGAGGAGCTGGTTGCAGGGTTGCCAGCGGATATCGATATCGATGGCGAACTGTATTACTGGGCGCAGGAATTCGAGCAGCAATCCCGCGCACTTCGAGCTGACCTTGGATTCCTGGTGCCCGAGCCGCGGCACTTCAGCGACATCCCGACACTGGCGGAATTGGCCAGAGGGAGCGCAGTCGACACGAAAGCGCTGGCGTCAGCCGCGGCGGCAGGATCACGTTATAAGGGCGCGGTGGGGCGGCTCCGTATCATCGACGATTTGGTGGATCGTTGCCGCGAACTGGCGCTGATGGATTTTGAATTTCTCTACGATACGTCATGCGGTTTGCTGGCCATAGGTTACGACGTAGGCGAACGGCGCCGCGATCCAACCTGCTACGATCTGCTGGCATCAGAAGCGCGCCTGGCCAGTTTCCTGCTCATCGCGCAGGGACAGGTACCGCAGAAGCATTGGTTCTCGCTCGGCCGCCTGCTGACCAGTCATGGCGGCGAGGTGAGCTTGATTTCGTGGAGCGGTTCGATGTTCGAGTACCTCATGCCGCAGCTGCTCATGCCGAGTTACGACAACACCTTGTTGGAGCAGACCTGCAAGGCCGCGGTGTCGCGCCAGATCGAATACGGCCGACAACGCGCTGTGCCCTGGGGCATTTCCGAGTCCTGCTATAACGCCACCGATATGCACCAAGTCTATCAATATCGGGCGTTCGGCGTACCCGGACTAGGCTTCAAGCGCGGGCTGGGAGACGACCTGGTCATCGCTCCTTACGCCAGCGCGCTGGCGCTGACGGTGATGCCGCGGGAAGCTTGCCGCAACTTGCAGACGCTGGCCGCCACGGGTTTCCTCGGCGTCTATGGATTCTACGAAGCGGTCGATTACACCCCATCGCGTGTGCAGCGGGGCAAGAATCACGCCATCGTACGGTCCTTCATGGCGCATCATCAAGGCATGAGCCTGTTGGCCTTTGAGCATGTATTGCTCAACCGGCCGATGCAGCGCCGATTCATGTCTGCCCCCCTGGTACGGGCGACGGAATTGTTGCTGCAGGAACGTGTGCCGAAGAAGGGAGCCACGTTGCACCCACACGCTGCTGAAGTGAGCGCCGCCGCGCGTCCCCCTGCCGCAGAAGAAGGCGCGATCATGCGCGTGTTTACCGACCCGAACACGCCGATACCTGAAGTTCACCTTTTGTCCAACGGCAGGTACCACGTCATGGCGACCAATGCCGGTGGAGGTTACAGCCGCTGGCGCGACCTCGCCATCACCCGTTGGCGCGAGGACGCCACTGCCGATTGCTGGGGCACATTCATTTACTTGCGCGACCGCGACACGGGACGTTATTGGTCAACCGGGTATCAACCGACACTGCGCAAGGCCGATCACTGCGAGGCGATTTTCGTGCAGGCGCGCGCTGAATACCGGCGGCGCGATCAGGCGATCGAAGCGCACACCGAGATCAGCGTTTCACCTGAAGACGATGTCGAGATCCGCCGTGTCACGCTGACCAACCAGTCGTCCCGTACCCGCCATATCGAGGTAACAAGTTACGCTGAGGTCGTGTTGGCGCCGCTGAATGCCGACCTGGCCCATCGCTCTTTCAGCAACCTGTTCGTGCAAACCGAAATCCTGCCCGACCGGCAGGCGATCCTCTGTACGCGGCGCCGCCGCACACCGGGAGAGCAGGTGCCGTGGATGTTTCACCTGTTGGCAGCACCTGGTGTGGTTGCCGACGAGCCGTCTTACGAGACTGACCGCGCCAAATTCATCGGGCGAGGTCGAACGGCGGCCAACCCGGTGGTACTGGATCGCAGTGACAGCCCCGCCCATTTATCAAAGCGGTTGTCGAACACGGATGGTTCGGTGCTCGATCCCATCGTGGCGATCCGCCGCACCATCACCTTGTCACCCGACAAATCGGCGAGCGTGCAGATCATCTCCGGTGTCGCGGACACGCGCGAGGCAGCATTGGCTTTGCTTGAGAAGTACTGCGACCGGCACTTCGTTGAGCGTGCCTTTGAAATGGCCTGGTTCCAAAGTCAGGAGGTGCTGCGCCACCTCAACGCAAGCGAAGCCGATGCACAAATCTATGGCCGTCTGGCCACCTCCGTCATTTACGGCAATGCCTTGCGCCGCGCCGCGCCCAGCGTCATTGCCCGCAACCGGCTTGGTCAGTCCGGGTTGTGGCGCTTTGCTATCTCGGGCGACCTGCCGATCGTCCTGATGCGCATCGGCGACTTGAACCGCATCGATTTGGTAAAACAGGTGCTGCTAGCCCATGCCTATTGGCGGATGAAGGGCCTGGCTGCGGACCTGGTGATCGTGAACGAGGATTTCTCGGGCTACCGTGCGGTTCTGCAAGACCAGATCATGGGGCTGATCAACTCGGGTCCCGAAGCGCAAATTATCGACAAACCGGGTGGGGTCTTCGTGCGGCGTGCCGAAGAACTTTCCGAGGAGGACCGGGTCTTGTTCCAGACTGTCGCCCGCGTCGTGTTCAGCGACACCGCCGAGACCTTGGTCGAGCAGGTGGAACGCCGCGTGTCGGCAGAGCGTGTATCTGATCTTCTGGCACCAGTACAGCGACCGGCAGTTGACCGGGTCTATCCGCTGTCAGCGCGCGAACGCATTTTCTGCAACGGCCTGGGGGGCTTCACGCCCGACGGACGCGAATACGTCGTCACCCTCGAGCCTGGTCAGAATACGCCGGCGCCGTGGGCCAATGTCATCGCCAGCCCGCACATTGGCACGGTCGTCAGCGAGAGCGGGAGCGCCTATACCTGGGTGGAAAACGCGCACGAGTTCCGGCTGACCACTTGGCACAATGACCCGCTTAGCGACAGCAGCGGCGAAGCGCTATACATCCGCGACGAGGAAACGGGTGCATTCTGGTCGCCAACGCCGTTGCCCGCCCGCGGCCGGTCCGGGTATGTGTGCCGGCACGGGTTTGGGTACAGCGTGTTCGAGCATTACGAAGCCGGCATCTCTTCGGAACTGTTCACCTACGTCGCCATGGACGCACCGGTGAAGTTCGTGGTGGTAAAGCTGCGCAACCATACCAGGCGCCCGCGTCGATTGTCGCTGACCGGGTATTGGGAGCTGGTGCTCGGCGAGTGGCGACACGCCAATCTGATGCACATTGTGACCGAAACGGATCCCCGCAGCGGGGCGCTGCTTGCCCGCAATGCTTACGGCCGCGAATGCGCCAATCGGGTGGTCTTTGCGCAGGTCAGCGAGCTGGAGCGTACGGTGACCGGAAACCGAACAGAGTTCATTGGCCGCAACGGCTCGCTGGCCAACCCGGCGGCGATGCGCCGCAAGCGTTTGTCGGGCAGAACCGGTGCGGGCCTTGATCCGTGCGCCGCGATCCAGACCCAGATCGAACTGGCCGAAGGCCAAGAGCGCGAGATCGTGTTCATCTTCGGCGCGGCCCACAACAGCGACGAAGCGCAGCATTTCATCCAGCGCTTCAGCGGACCGGCTCGCGCACGGCAGGCATTGGAAACGGTGTGGGAACACTGGAACCACACCTTGGGCGCGGTGCACGTGGAGACGCCGGATCCGGCGCTGGACGTATTGGCTAACGGCTGGCTGGTCTACCAGACCTTGTCCTGCAGGCTGTGGGGCCGGAGTGGTTATTATCAGTCCGGCGGCGCCTACGGTTTCCGCGATCAATTGCAGGACACCATGGCGTTGATCCATGCGACACCGTGGCTCGCCCGCGAGCAGTTGATCCGTTGCGCCGAGCGCCAGTTCCTCGAGGGCGACGTGCAACACTGGTGGCATCCGCCCAACGGGCAAGGCGTGCGCACCCATTTCTCCGATGACTATCTGTGGCTGGCGTATGCAACCTGTCGTTATGTGCTGGCGACCGGGGATACGGGCGTACTCGACGAATCCGTCCATTTTCTGGTAGGCCGCGAGTTGATTCCGGAAGAGGAGGCTTACTACGACCAGCCGCAACGTTCGACTGAAGCGGCAAGCCTCTATGAACATTGCGTGCGTGCTATCAAACATGGTTTGCGCTTCGGCGCACATCAATTACCGCTGATGGGTTGCGGCGACTGGAACGATGGCATGAATCTCGTCGGTCGTGATGGCAAGGGCGAGAGCGTTTGGCTGGCGTGGTTCCTGTACGAGAACCTTGAGTTGTTTGCCGGCCTGGCGCGTGGCCGAGACGACGCGGCCTTTGCCGAAGTTTGCACCGGGCAGGCGGCGCTGTTGCGCAACAACATCGAGGCCAATGCCTGGGACGGCGCTTGGTATCGGCGCGCCTATTTCGATGATGGCACCCCCTTGGGCTCGTCCGACAATGACGAATGCCAAATCGATTCGATCAGCCAGAGTTGGGCGGTCATTTCGGGAGGTGGCGATCCCCTGCGAGCCCGCCAGGCGATGGCTGCGGTGGACCAACGCCTGGTGCGACGCGATGCGCAGTTAATCCAACTGCTCGCCCCGCCCTTCGATAAATCAGACCTGGAGCCCGGTTATATCAAGGGCTACGTGCCCGGCGTCCGCGAGAACGGCGGCCAATATACCCATGCCGCGATTTGGGCCACGACGGCGTTTGCCATGATGGGTGACCGGGAACGCGCCTGGGAATTGTTCGCCATGCTCAATCCCGTCAATCACGGCAGCACGCCTGCGGAGATCGAACGCTACAAGGTCGAGCCGTACGTCATGTGCGCGGATATTTACGGGGCGCCGCCACACACCGGCCGGGGCGGTTGGACGTGGTACACCGGGGCGGCGGGCTGGATGTACCGGCTGACCGTGGAAACACTACTGGGCCTGCAACTGGAAGTGGACCATCTGCGCATTGCACCGTGTATCCCGGCCCATTGGGAGTCGTACAAAATCCACTACCGCTATCGCGAAACCGTCTACCATATCACCGTCCAGCGCGTCGGTGAACAGTCGGAGCAGGTGATCCGCGTCACGGTGGACGGCGTCGAACGCCCCGACAACATCATTCCGCTGATCGACGACCGCCAGGATCACGCGGTCGAAGTGAGAATAATGGCATCACCCCCAGTTCACTCATAACCAAGGAGATAAACATGAACATGACTTTAAGCCTCGCCCCGCTGGTTTCGCTGATCGCCGGCATTCTCATTCTGCTGGTGCCGCGTCTGCTGAACTACATCGTCGCAATCTATCTGATTATTATCGGCTTGATCGGGCTGTTCGGCGGGAGCGGTTTTCATATCCGGTGATAGCAGCGCGAAGAATTACGACCAGTGTCGCTGGCAAAGTGTGCCAGGGTGGTATCGCTCTATCCGCAGAGGTTGATCAAACCAGCTAAATCTGATGAACGCAACAACCAAAACAGCCCTCTACGAGGGTTTGGTGACTAAAGCCGACCACCAGGCCAGCCGGCTTCTTTCATTATTCATGCGGTTATCGCGGTTATCGTTTAAGTAAGTGCCATGGGTGTCTGACCCCATGTGTTTTGCTATAAATACCAAGGAGCCATGTTATGCCCTATAAAACCAATAAAGATTTACCAGAAAATGTAACCAATGTACTTCCTGCCCATGCACAGGATATTTACCGGGAAGCATTTAATCGCGCCTGGCAGGAATATGCGAGCCCTGAAGAACGCCGGGGAGATGCTTCCCAGGAAGAAACGGCGCATAAGGTGGCATGGTCAGCGGTGAAGAAAAAATATGAAAAGACCGGTGATACGTGGGCAGCAAAAGAATGATTATAGTGTGTAGTGTGTATCTGGGAAGCTAATGTAAAAATTCCCAAGGGTTGATGCCTGACGTGAAGCCGGACCAGGGCGACAACCGATTCAACAGAGGAGAGTCTTATGGCTAAGTGCATGCCGGCGATGCAGGCCGCTGTTCGACAAGATACGGCGCGGCCGATACTCATGCCAAAAGAAGCGCACCACGCACCGTGACCGTGATTGCCTGCCCGGATGCCGAATGACCGCTGCGTGTCGGTGCGCGTGGTTCAAGGGAATTGAACTCAATCCGGTATGTGCGATAGCGTACAGATATCGCCTGGTGTTTCGAATACCCTGCAGGACAATACAGTACGCCCGCGCCGACACGCGGAAATGTCGAGTCTGAATTCCTTAATGCATTCTAAATTTGTGGAACTCCTGACCCACCGTGAACAATGTGCCTGCCAACAAGCAGCAAGTTTCCGCGGCCCCGTCTCCACCAACGGTTGTCGTCAGCGGCGATGGCGATCGTCTCGCGCTAGCGGGTGCGCTTGAAATAGTCACGCTCCTCGAAGCAAGAAATTTCCTGAAAAAATGGTCGAGGAAAGGACCATCCCACGTGCTTGATATTTCCGGGATCGACAGTCTGGACACGCCGGGTGCGCTGTTTCTGTGCGGTCTTCGTGACAAGGGTGTGGAACTCACCGGCATCCGCGCCGAACACCTGGCGCTGCTCGATCTCATCTGCGGGCTCGACCTCAAGCCGTTACCGAAAGTAGAATCCGTTCCACAGTGGCGCCAGATCATTATCCAACTCGGCAAAGGGGCACACGATGCCAGGCACGAGGCGCTCGATGTCATCACTTTTGTCGGTCGTGCAGCGAGTTGGACCCTTAACGCCCTGATGCACCCGCATTGCCTGCGCCCGGCTGCTATATCACGGCATGTAACGGAAACCGGCATTCATGCGCTGCCCATCATCGGTCTGATGGCCATCATGATCGCGGTTGTCATCGGCTATCAGGGGGTGGCCCAGCTGCGCCCCTATGGCGGCGAGGATCTCACCATCGACCTGGTGGCGGTATCGGTATTGCGCGAAATGGGCGTGTTGATCACGGCCATCATGGTAGCTGGCCGCTCGGGCTCCGCCTTCACCGCCGAAATCGGCGTCATGCAGACGCGCGAGGAAGTCGACGCGCTCAAAGTGATGGGCATCGAGCCCATGCAGGTGCTGGTCGTGCCGCGGGTGATCGCGCTGGTCATCACCCTGCCGCTGCTCACGTTTTTTGCCGACATCCTGGGCCTGATTGGCGGCGCCGCGATTGCCCAGTTCCTGCTGGATGTATCGCCGACGCAATACCTGACGCGCTTGCCGCACGTTGTCGACGGCAGCGATCTCTTTGTCGGTCTGGTCAAAGCGCCGATCTTTGCTTTCTTCATTGCCATCGTCGGCTGCATGCACGGACTCCGGGTGAGCGGCTCGGCGGAGAGTGTCGGCCGGGAGACCACCCGCGCCGTGGTGAAATCGATTTTCCTGGTCCTCGCGCTCGACGCACTCTTCTCCATCCTGTTCGAACTCCTTGGCATATGAACAGCCGGGCCAAAGCGCATTCCGAACCGATCCTTTCTGCGCAAGGTATCGTCAACCGGTTCGGCAAGCAGGTGGTACACGATAAACTCAACCTCGACATCGCGCGTGGCGAAATCATCGGCATCGCCGGCGGATCGGGATCAGGCAAGTCTGTCTTGCTCAAAACACTGGTTGGCCTGCACCAGCCTGATGCCGGCGAAGTTTTCCTCAACGGCAAGTCGGTTCAATCCATCGGCGCGGCGAAAAAGGCTGCTCTCATCGGTGTGCTGTTTCAGCAAGGGGCATTGTTTTCCTCGCTGACGGTCGCGCAGAACATCATGCTGCCGATGTGCGAGCATACGGCGCTGCCGGCCAAAGAGCAGGAACAGATCGCGGCGATGAAACTAGCGCTTGCCGGTTTGCCGGCAGATACCGGCATCAAGTTTCCCTCCGCGCTTTCCGGCGGCATGGTGAAGCGCGCTGCGTTCGCGCGGGCCCTCGCGCTCGACCCGAAGATTCTTTTTCTCGACGAACCCACCTCCGATCTCGACCCGATCGCCGCAGGCGGCATCGACGCACTGATCCGGCAGCTCAACCATAGCCTCGGGATTACCGTCGTTATCGTCACGCACGATCTCACAACCTTGTTTACCGTCTGCGACCGCATCGCCGTGCTGGTCGACAGGAAAATAACCGTCGACACGGCGGACAAGCTGATGAAATCCGACCATCCGTGGATTCACGATTTTTTTCACGGGCCGAGGGCGGAAGGCGCAATGAAAGCAAGGAAACCAAGCCATGGAAACTGACAAGCACTATTTTTTCGAAGGGCTGTTCATCATCGGGTTCTCCGTTGCCGCAGCAATTTTTGCCGTGTGGCTGGGAAGTGCCGGCCGCCATGATGATGTGCTCTACCGTATCCATTTTCCCGAATCGGTAAGCGGGCTCACGGTCGGCGATACAGTGAAATACCGGGGTATCGATGTCGGCACAGTCAAGTCGATGATTATCGATCCTGACAATTCGCGCCTGGTACTTGTGGATGTGAGGTTGCGCAAGGAAACCCCGGTCAAGACCGACACCCGTGCCACCCTCGCTCTGAAAGGCATCACCGGTGTCGTTTTTATCGAGTTGAACGGTGGAGACCCGGCGGCGAAGACCCTGCTTGCGGTCACGCCCCCGGACAAGATTCCCGAGATTCCATCGGAAAAAACCGGCCTCAAAGCCATGCTCGACGAGTTGCCGAAGCTGGTCGAGAAATTCGGCGCTTTGGAGGACCAGATCAAGAAAGTCGTAACGAACGTCGGTGCGCTGACAGATAAGGTCAAGGCCAACCCTTCCCTGCTGCTCAGACGCCCTGAGAAGGAGAACAATGATGCCCGAAGGAAGTGAGAGGAAATCGTAATCCGTTCCTGAAGATTCCCCTCATTTGCTATCTTCATGGCTCACGGAAAGGGCCCTCAATAAGAAGCACACTGTACGATCAGTTGTCACTTTGTTCAGTGCAGTGCCATCTGCGTATTTGCGAGAATTAGCATCTATCATTAATTACTGAAATCAGTAGCGCAACCGTAGCCATGGCTCGGCACCTAAAGATCAAGGAGAAAATGAAATGGCAAAAATCGAAGAGATGGAATTGGAGGGACATCGCAGTCAAATTATCGCTGACGTGAAAAGCTTGGTCGAAAAGTATCGCGCCATATTCGATTGGGATGTACCGGAAATCGATCAAGGCGTTGCGGATAAACTAATCCTGGTGGAAATGCGCAAGGCCTTGGATGATATCGAAAAGAAATTGCTAGGCTAACAGAACCTTGGGGCCTGTGTACCTGGTTCAGTCATCTGAATATCCGAGTAAAACGGGGTGAAATAACACCATTTAAAGGAGCGTCAAAATGAAGAAATCACTTCCGCCGCACGATCCCATCGAGTCTATGGGTGAAGCTTATGAATTGTTGCTGGAGAAGGCGCAGCAGAAAGCGCATCAAAGCGGTGCCGCCGTCCACCAAATGATCGCTGAGATTCGGGGCGATATCGTGGCCTTGACCAAGTTTAGTGAAGATGAAGTTGTCAAACTGGAAGCCTATGTGAAACGGGACCTGAACGATGCTGCGGGGTATCTGGACAAGACCGGCAAGGATTTGAAGGAATGGGTGGGCTTTGACGTGGAGTTGATGAAGCGCGAATTTTGGGATCGTTTTTCCGCAGCGGCGGATCAGACCACGAAAGCGCTGTATCGATTAAAGCAACAGGCGGCAAGCGCCGAATATCATACCGGTGAGCTCACTGGGCTAGGAACGCTGGTTTGCGATCAGTGTGGTGAAAAATTGCATTTTCACAAACCGGGCCACATCCCCCCTTGCCCCAAGTGCAACAGTACGCACTTTCATCGGCAGAATTTTGAATAATTCAGATCGCAATTTCCAGGTCACAGTCCCGACAAGGAGATCAAGGCTACTAGTCACAAATAAAACGAGATGCGCCCACTAGCATCCTGTCGGGCTTGAAGAATCGAAGCGAAGTGGGTTAAGCAGGCAAGCCGAGTAGCGGATGGTGGCAAACTTCGGCTGGGCGAGGGCATATTTTGCGAGCCTTTGCCTTACGGCTAACTGTCGTTTCCTGGGCTCTATGTGCGTTAACGCACAGCACGTCCCGTGAAGAAGTGGCAGACTGTTTTCATAATTAACGAAAACAGTTTACCCCGGAGGTTGGATATGCATTTTTCATCCACTAAAACCAAAGAAACCGCGACAGCGTCTGCTCCTCCATCTGTCCTAAAAGTGGGCATCTGGCTTCTTCTGAGGCGCGCCAAACTTGGCCTGCGGCTGGTAAAAGGATGGATTTTCCGGGGTGGTTCCAGTAGACGGCTAACCCATAGTGTGGGCAAGAGAGATTCCTGCGAGATGCGAAAGCTGTGTGGCGGGCATGACAAGAACAAACAGGGGCGCTGAGATGGGCAATACCTATAGCCACACGACGCCGACTGATGCGCTGGTGATCTTCGGCGTGACCGGCGACATCGCCTACAAGATGATCTTTCCGGCGCTCTACGCGATCGCCAAGCGCGGCGCCCTCAGCGTGCCGGTGGTAGGCGTCGCCGCCCCGAAATGGAGCCTGGCGCAACTGCGCAAACAGGCGACGGACAGCATCAAGCAAGCGGGCAGGATCGATGACCGGGACGCCCTCGACCACCTTCATTCCCTGCTCCAATACGTGGACGGTGATTACAACGAACTAGCAGCCTGTCGGACTTAAAGAATCGAAGCGCAGAGGGTCAGGCAGGCAAGCCGCGTTGCGGCTGCTCGCAAAAATGAACTGGTCGAGGGCAGATTTTCCCGATTTTCAAGCCAATAGTTATTCATATTGGCGAAGGAAAGCTGGGAAATATGCACCGGCCAGCTCATTTTGCAGCCGATTTCCTTTAAGCCCGGCAGGCTGCTAGGTACGTTCAAAGCGCTCAAGCAGGTGCTGGGCGACGCCCGATGCCCGACCCACTACCTCGCCACCCCACCCGCGCTGTTTGCCATGGTTATCAAAGGGCTCGGTGCTACGGGCCTGGCCGATCAGGCGCGTGTCATCGTCGAAAAACCGTTCGGGCGCGATCCGGCCTCCGCGCGGGAGTTCAACCGCATTGCGCTGTAGGTGTTTGTGGTAACGCGCTTAAGGGGCAAAGCGTGTATGCTGTACGCGTGATGCCCATCCCGCTTAGGCGATCATTCAGAGACCGCAATGGATACCCCGCAGAGCCCCAATCAAAACCATCTTCTCGCCGCTCTGCCCACGGCTGAATTCGAGCGCATCGCTCCCCACCTGGAGTTGGTCGCGATGCCGCTGGGCGAAGTTCTTTGTGAATCCGGCGGCCAGTTGCAGCACGTCTATTTTCCGACGACCGCCATCGTGTCCCTGCACTACGTCATGGAGAACGGCGCATCGTCCGAAATCGCGGGAGTGGGCAATGAGGGCGTACTCGGGGTTTCACTTTTTATGGGCGGCAATACCACGCCCAGCCGGGCCATCGTGCAGACTGCGGGCCACGGTTACCGACTGAAGGCGCGGTTGATGATGGAGGAATTCAATCGCGCTGGGCCGATGATGCGTTTGATGCTGCGCTACACCCAGGCATTAATTACCCAGATATCTCAAACTGCGGTCTGCAATCGGCATCATTCGGTGGAGCAGCAACTGTGTCGCTGGCTGTTGCTGACTCTCGATCGATTGCCCTCGAATGAATTGACCATGACACAGGAATTGATTGCCAGCATGCTCGGCGTACGCCGCGAAGGCATTACGGAAACCGCCGGGAATTTGCAGCGCGCTGATTTGATTAGTTACCGCCGGGGTCACATCACCGTGCTTGATCGATCGGGATTGGAATCCCACACTTGTGAATGCTACAACGTAGTCAAGAAGGAATTCCATCGCTTGCTGTGCGATGTCCGTAATCGCCAGGATCCCTCAGCCAGTCCCGGTTAATCCTTGGTCCTGCTTCACGCTTTGCATTAAATCTTCGCGTTATGTGTGGTAACGCACGGAGAGCGGCAGGCTTAATCGCTACAATGCAGAATGCCTGCTCAAGCATTCATCCACGGACTCAATTTACTCCCCCCGGCACCTGCAAGCAAAAGCATGTAATTTTTTGTGCAGGATGAGCGTATAAGTAGGTGAGGTGCTGCTCAACACCTTTGGCCGCGCGATCCGCCAGACTGATTCACGCTTTAACAGAGGTAAGCCATGCCCAAAAAATATCGCGACCCCGCCATTCTCAACCCCGCCGCTGACACGGCGGAAGGCATCACCGAGATCCGACGCCAGGAGGCCTTGCTTAAAACCGGGGCCCTGCAGAGCGCGACTCTCAACAGCGCCAATTTCTCGAGCATCGCCACCGACGTGAAGGGCGTCTCCAGATATTCACCGTTGGCGCCGAGCGCATGCTGGGCTACGCGGCCGCCGAAGTGATGAACAAGCTCTTCCTATGCACAGCACTTAATGCGACAGAATCCTTGCGATCCACAAAAGAGGACCAAAAATGAAAGTTGTAACCACAGGACAAGCATCGCAGGGGGAACTTGACCCAAAACTGTTATTGAGCGTCTTGACGGCGGTTAAAAAAGGGGACTTTTCGGCGCGCATGCCGCTGGACTGGATCGGCATCGACGGCAAGATCGCCGACACGCTCAACGACATCATTGCGCTGAACGACAAAGCATCCCTCGGCATCGACCACATCAGCAAGGTGGTGGGCAAGGAAGGGAAGCTGGCGACGCGCATTCCGTTGGGATCTGTCGGCGGCGCATGGGCGCGCCAGATCGAGTCGGTCAATACGCTGATTTCGGATCTCGTCTGGCCCAGCACGGAAATGGCGCGCGTGATCGGTGCGGTGGCCAAGGGGGATATGATCCAGAAGATGGACGTGGAAGTGGACGGCAAGCCGATTCAGGGCGAATTTATGCGCACCGCCAAAATCGTCAACACCATGGTGGACCAGCTCGGCGCGTTCGCCGGGGAGGTGACGCGGGTGGCGCGCGAAGTGGGCACCGAGGGCAAGCTCGGCGGCCAGGCGCAGGTAGTGGGCGTAGCCGGCATCTGGAATGACCTCACCGTCAACGTCAACCTGATGGCCGCCAACCTGACCAACCAGGTGCGCAACATTGCGGTGATCACGGCTGCGGTCGTCAGCGGCGATCTGTCGCAGAAGATCACGGTGGATGCGAAGGGCGAGCTCTTGGCGCTGAAGAACACCGTCAACACCATGGTGGACCAGCTCGGCGCGTTCGCCGGGGAGGTGACGCGGGTGGCGCGCGAAGTGGGCACCGAGGG
>NZ_DATKTK010000067.1:0-21812 GCF_035531155.1 Sulfuricella sp.
TCACCCATCACCCATCACCCATCACCCATCACCCATCACCCATCACCCATCACCCATCACCCATCACCCATCACCCATCACCCATCACCCATCACCCATCACCCATCACCCATCACCCATCACCCATCAGGTGCATGGCACGTTTTATGCTTTTATCCGTTTTGGCGAATTCGATTTCGGAGAACGGCAAGTGATCAATGGCATTAACAATGGGTTCAAGTTCATGGAGGATGCACTGAACTTGCGTGCATACCGGCAGCAGGTGCTGGCATCGAACATCGCCAATGCAGATACACCCAATTACAAAGCACGGGACATCGATTTCTCCAAGGAATTGCAGCGCGCCCAAGGCGTGCAGGTGGGGAGCCTGAATTTGAGTGCGACATCATCCAGGCATATGCAGGCTTCCGCCGGAACGCTGAATGCGCAAGCGCTTTACCGTGCCGCCGTGCAGCCCAGTATCGATGGCAATACCGTGGATATGGACGTGGAGCGGGCGCAGTTTGCCGACAATGCTATCCACTACCAGTTTGCTGTGGAATATCTGCGCGATGATTTCAGAAAAATGCAGTCTGCGATTCGAGGTGAATAATGTCCTTATCTAATGTGTTCAGTATCGCGGGCTCGGCCATGACGGCGCAATCGCAGCGCCTCAATGCGGTGGCGAGCAATCTTGCCAATGCGGACAGCGCAACCAGCTCGACCGGCCAACCCTATCGGGCGAAGCAGGTCGTGTTTAGCGCGATGCCGATTGGCGGTAGCGGCTCCGGAAGCGCCGGCGTGAAAGTGGCCGGGGTGATCGAGGATCCATCTCCAATGAAGCGCATGTACGATCCGAAACACCCGCTGGCGGACGCCCAGGGTTTTGTCACCATGCCCAATGTCAATGTGGTGGAGGAAATGGTCAACATGATCTCGGCCTCGCGTTCGTACCAGAATAATGCGGACATGATGAATACAGCGAAGACGCTGCTTATGAAAACCCTGACCTTGGGTCAATAAGGAGTAAGAACTATGAGTACGATTGACGCAGTCACGAGTGGAACCGGTGCGGCCACGACAACCAAAAGCGCTGTTCAGGAATCGGAAGATCGTTTCCTCAAGCTGCTGGTTACCCAGATGAGAAACCAGGATCCGCTTAACCCTTTGGATAATGCCCAGGTGACCTCTCAAATGGCGCAACTGAGCACAGTCAGCGGAATCGAGAAGCTGAATACAGCTTTGCAGGCCATGTCGAGCTCCTTTGCGGCCAGCCAGTCGCTGCAGGCTGCCGGCATGATCGGCCGCAGCGTGCTGGCGCCTGGTTCCAGCCTGCTGTTGCAAGACGGCGCTGCTGCCGGTGGTTTCGAGCTGAAGCAGTCTGTGGATCATGCCGTAGTCACGATCAAGGGCGCGGCGGGCAATACGCTGCATAGCGAGGATTTGGGCGCGCAGCAAGCCGGGAATGTGATGTTCCAGTGGGACGGGGTGACCGATAGCGGGGCTAACGCGGCCAATGGGCCTTATACCTTTGAAGTGAGTGCGACGCAGGGTGGTCAGAAGGTGGCGGCAGTGAACCTTGCCCTCGGCAGGGTGGGCAGTGTTTCCCTGGGTACTTCAGGAGTGATGCTCAACACTGACGTGTTGGGCAGTCTGGATGTCGCCACAGTTAAGCAGATTTTTTAGGCAGGAGTAAATCATGAGCTTTCAACAGGGATTGAGTGGACTGAACGCGGCTTCCAAGACTCTGGATGTCATCGGTAATAACGTGGCCAATACCAGCACTGTGGGCTATAAGCAGTCTCGTGCCGAATTCTCGGATGTTTATGCGGCGTCCTTGTCGGGCGCGGGCTCCTCGAATATCGGCTTGGGTACTCAAGTGGCGGCGGTGACGCAGCAGTTTACCCAGGGAAATATCACCGCCAGCAACAACCCCATGGACATAGCAATTAATGGCCGTGGGTTTTTCCGTATGAGCCAGAACGGGGCAATCAGCTATACCCGCAACGGCCAGTTCCAAATGGACAAGAACAATTTTATTGTTGATGCTCGCGGACTCCAGCTCACGGGTTTTGCGTTGAATACCACAACAGGTGTTCTCGACACCAGCACTCCGGCGCCTTTGCAGCTTAATACCGGTGATCAAACTCCCCTTCGTACCGGAGGTGCCGCCACCAGTCCAGGCGTGAACGCGCAACTAAACCTGGATTCGCGAAATACCATTATTCCTGTTGCAACCACCTTTAACTATCAAGATCCCACCAGTTTCAATCAGTCAACCTCGTTGGCGATTTATGACGAGCAAGGTAACCCTTACAGTCAAACCCTTTATTTCAAGAAGACAGCCATCAACACTTGGGAGGTTTACAGCACGCTGACTAACCCGCAAGGGGTTACTACTCCTCTGCCCCCCCCGGCTGCACAAACGCTTGTTACCACCTTGGGCTTTAATTCCTCCGGCACCCTGACGTCAGGAGGGCTTGCTACTGCCACCATGCCGGGTGCCCCGTTTGCGCTCTCCGGCGGGGGCTTTACCTACCCGGTCAGTTTTGCCGGCACGAGCCAGTTTGGTGCCAGTTTCGGGGTTAATGCGCTCAGTCAGGACGGATACTCTTCAGGCAAATTGACCGGCACCTCGATTAGCCCGGATGGATTTATCAACGGTCGCTACACCAATGGACAGACGAAGGTTCTGGGGCAGGTCACGGTAACCAATTTCCAGAATCCGCAGGGTTTGCAACCCATGGGCAACAACCAGTGGGGTGAGACCTCCGCTTCTGGTAACGCGGTTCCCGTGGCCGGGGTGCCCGGGACGGGGAGCTTGGGGGTGTTGCAGGCTTCCGCGGTGGAAGACTCCAACGTCGACCTGACGGCGGAGCTGGTGAACATGATTACCGCTCAGCGGGTTTACCAGGCCAACGCCCAGACGATTAAAACCCAAGATTCCGTGATGCAGACTCTGGTTAACCTCAGGTAATAACAGGACTCGAAGCTCAGGGCTAAAACTATGGATCGTCTGATCTACATCGCGATGAATGGCGCCAAACACACCATGCATCAGCAGGCGCAGGTGGCGCACAACCTGGCCAATGCTTCCACGACCGGCTACAAGGCGGAGGCCAATTCGTTTCGCGCCTTGCCGGTGCTGGGCGAAGGTGCGCAGACGCGCACCTTCGTCGTGGATTCGACCACTGGGGCGGATCTTTCCACTGGGGCGATCCAGAACACCGATCGCGATATGGATGTGGCGGTACAGGGCAAGGGCTGGATCGCTGTGCAGGCGGCGGATGGCAGCGAGGCCTACACCCGCAACGGCAGCCTTCTGGTTGGCGCCAACGGCTTGTTGCAAACTCGCAATGGCCTGACGGTGATGGGCGATGGCGGCCCATTGGCTGTTCCGCCTGATGCGGAAGTGACGATTGCCAAGGATGGCACGGTTTCGATCATTCCGATGGGGCAGGCCCCCAACACTGTTGCGACGGTTGGCAGGGTCAAGCTGGTCAACCCGCCGGAAGCGGACTTGGTCAAAAGTGGCGATGGTTTGTTCCGCCTGAATAGCGGCATACCCGCACCGGCGGACGCCAACGTGGTGTTGGCCCAAAAGTCGCTTGAAGCCAGCAATGTCAATGCAGTCGATGCGCTGGTCAGCATGATCAGCCTAGCACGTCAGTACGACATGCAGATAAAGCTGCTGCAAAACGCGGAGAGTAACGCGCAAAAAGCCAACCAAATTATGAACCTGAACGCATAAGGATAAACAACCATGATTCGTTCCCTGTGGATTGCCAAAACCGGCCTGGATGCCCAGCAGACCAATATCGACGTGATCTCCAACAACCTGGCGAACGTCAGTACCAATGGCTTCAAGCGGGCTCGACCGGTGTTCGAGGATCTGCTCTACCAGACGTTGCGTCAGCCGGGAGCCCAGTCCTCGCAGCAGACTCAGCTGCCTACCGGTTTGCAGCTGGGTACCGGTGTACGTCCGGTGGCTGTGGAGAAGATACACACCCAGGGTAATCTCCAACAGACTGGCAACAGTCTGGACGTGGCCATCAGCGGTAAAGGATTCCTCCAGATACTGATGCCGGATGGAACTACCTCCTATACTCGTGATGGTTCGTTTCAGGTCGACAGCCAGGGGCAGATGGTGACCGCCAGCGGGTATGCGTTGCAACCCGCGATTACCATTCCTTCGGATGCACTGAGTGTGACTATTGGCAAGGATGGCACCGTGACCGTGCTGCAGCCGGGATCTCCCACGCCGACGCAGGTAGGCACCCTGCAATTGGCGGGCTTCATCAACCCGGCCGGCTTGCAGAGTATCGGCGAAAATCTGTTCCAGGAAACCGCTGCTTCAGGCGCGCCGTCGGCCAATACGCCCGGCACCAATGGTTTGGGTTACCTTAATCAGAGCTATGTAGAAACCTCCAATGTAAATGTGGTGGAGGAAATGGTAAACATGATTCAGGCGCAGCGCGCTTATGAAATCAATTCCAAGGCGGTTACGGTTTCCGACCAGATGCTGCAGAAGCTGACGCAGTTGTGATGAGGGTGGGCAGGAGGTGAGGTCATGAAAGCGTTAAAAATTCAATTCGGCATGATGCCAGTAGTCCGTTCTGCCAAAACGGTGACAAATGAAACGGATGGATTTTTTCGCCAGGCTAGGCGCAGACTCGACGCCGTATGGGGTATACGGCAAGAGGATGCAACGACGCATGGTGGAAAAAGACGCCGTTTCATGTCTTCTGTTTGGCAGAACGGACTGCTAGTGTTGAGCCTGACTGCCTTGGTGGGATGCTCCACAGTGCCCTCCACCAACGTGCACCAGCCGATGAGCGTCAGACCGGCGCCAGCGCCGGAGCGCGCGGCATCGGGCGGAGCAATCTACCAGGCCAGTTACTCAAGGCCCTTGTTCGAGGATCGACGCGCCCGCAACATTGGGGATGTGCTCACGATTAACATCGTCGAGTCAACCAGTGCCAGCAAGAATGTCAGTTCTACCGCAGGGCGTACCAGTAGCGTCGCCGAAACGGCGGCAACACCCACGATTTTTGGCTATAAACCCTCGCCATCGAAACTGGGTGTTGCTGGACTTCTGGGCGGCGCCACTAATTTTGATTCTAGTGTAACTGCGTCTGGCGTCCAGAAATTCGAGGGCAAAGGAGATACCTCTCAGAAGAATGCGCTGCTGGGAACGCTCACCGTGACGGTCATTGACGTGCTGCCGAATGGTAATTTGCTGGTCAGCGGCGAGAAGCAGATGGGTATCAATGAGGGGACCGAATATGTACGCTTCTCAGGCGTGGTGAATCCGAGCACGATTTCGTCGGCGAATGTGGTTAGTTCGACCCAGGTGGCGGATGCGCGGATCGAGTTCAAGGGCCGGGGTGAGATAGATTCCGCTCAGGCAATGGGCTGGATGACCCGATTCTTCCTGTCGGTGCTGCCATTCTGAGCGGTGGTTTAGCTATTTAGGAGTTTCTTTCCTAAATGGTGTCTCCAGATAATCTTGCCGCAAGCGGCAATTCTTGCCGCTGCCTTTTCCCACTTTGCATCCAGGACGTTTGTAACGGCCCGTTTTAGCCGGGATTGTTCCACGCCATGAAGCCCTCTCCGCAATCCTCTCCCGCAAGCGGGAGAGGAGGCAAACGTGTAAGGCGCTTGTTATGATTTGGCACGTTTCATGCTTATTAAGTGGTTAAGTTAAAGTGTATAGCGAGCGGTAGGTTGTTAATTGCTGTCGGGCGGGGGGTTGAAATGAAGCTATCTTCAAAAATTATCGTGCTTGTGGTGACAGCACTGATTGCGCTTCCTATCCAGGCGGAACGCATCAAGGATTTGGCATCAATCCAGGGCGTGCGTAACAACCAGCTGATTGGCTATGGCTTGGTGGTGGGGCTGGATGGCAGTGGTGACCAGACGACCCAGACGCCGTTCACGGTGCAGAGCGTCGTCAGTATGCTGGGCCAACTCGGCGTGAACTTGCCTGCGGGAACCAGCTTGCAACTGAAAAATGTAGCGGCGGTAACGGTAACCTCTACGCTTCCTCCTTTCGCCAAACCGGGTCAGGCCCTGGATGTCACTGTTTCTTCTATCGGCAATGCCAAGAGCCTGCGTGGCGGCACTTTGCTGATGACGCCGTTGAAGGGCGCGGACAACCAAGTTTATGCCATGGCGCAAGGGAATTTACTGGTCGGCGGCGTGGGCGCCTCTTCCGGTGGCAGTAGCGCTCAGGTGAACCAGTTGAGCGTCGGTCGCATCACTGATGGCGCTACGGTGGAGCGGGCCGTAGACATGCCTCTGGGTCAGGGCGACTACATTACGCTGGAGTTGAAGGATTCCGACTATACCACCGCCAGCCGGGTCGTGACCTCGATTAACCGTTCCTTCGGGGAAGGCGCTGCCAATGCCGAGAACGGCCGTGTGATCAGAGTATTGGCGCCGCGCGACATCAACCAGAGGGTTTCTTTCCTGGCACGCATGGAAAATCTGACAGTGACCCCAGGCGAATCACTGGCCAAGGTCATCATGAACGCACGTACCGGTTCGGTGGTGATGAACAAATCGGTTATGGTGGAGGCTTGCGCCGTCGCACACGGCAGCCTGACCGTGTCCATCTCCAGCGAACCTCAGGTGAGCCAACCGGCGCCTTTATCCAGAGGGGAAACGGTGGTCACCCAGCAGGCGCAGATCGAAATCAAGGCGGAAAAAGGTGGGCTGGTGATGTTGCCGCGCAGCACTTCGCTGAATGATGTCGTGAAGGCACTGAACGCGGTAGGCGCGACGCCACAGGACCTGCTCGCGATTCTTCAGGCGATGAAGGCTGCGGGTGCGTTGCGCGCTGAACTGGAAATTATTTAGGAAAAATCATGATAGGGATGCAGGATATTTCCTCCCGGTTTGCGCTTGACGTTCAGAGCGTTGACAAGCTTCGCCTGCAGGCGAAGCAGGATCCCGATGCCGCGCTTAAAGCTGTCGCCCAGCAGTTCGAAGGCATTTTCATGAACATGATGTTGAAGAGCATGCGTGAAGCGACCCCGAAGGATGGGATGTTCGACAGCGAGCAGGGGAACCTTTTTACCCAACTGTTCGACCAGCAACTGGCGCAGAAGCTTTCCACGGGCAAGGGCCTCGGCGTGGCCGACATGCTGGTAAAGCAGCTGACCCGTTCCGGATTGGTCGCTTCTAACCCCAATCAGGAAAAAATAGCTCCGGAAAAAACAGCGCCACCCTCGATAGCTCCGGAACAATTCAAGCAAAAACAACTCAAATCACTTGACGCGCCCGGGCCGCTACGGCAGTGGACTGAGCGTGTGGAAAGCGCAGCTCCCGCCTTCAAGAACCCCAAGGATTTTGTCGACAAATTGTGGCCGCACGCGGTGGAAGCGGGTAAAGAACTGGGTATCCCACCCCATTTTCTGCTCGGCCAGGCGGCACTGGAGAGTGGTTGGGGCAAGCGCGCAATCCGTGGCCAGGACGGACAGGACAGTCTGAACCTGTTCGGCATCAAGGCCGGAGCAAAATGGGGCGGTGAGGTGGCGGCTGCGGCTACCACCGAATACGTTAATGGTGCGCCACAGGCCAGGCGTGAGGCGTTTCGTGCCTACGGCTCCTATGCGGAAAGCTTTCGCGACTATGCGGCGCTATTGCGAAACAGCCCACGCTATCAGGGAGTGTTTGGACAGGATGTTGATGCGGCAGGTTTTGCCCGTGTGATGCAGCAGGCGGGTTATGCGACTGACCCGATGTACGCTAGCAAACTTGCACGCGTGGTTAACAGCGAAACCATGCGGCAGGCGTTGGCTGGATAGTCTCAAGTTTTGTTTTTTTTTGCCGATAATAAGTTAATTAATTCCACTGGAAAAGCCACTTTCGAGGTGACCGGCTGGAAAGGAGAAGGTAGATGAGTAGTTACTCAATTGGTGTTAGTGCGTTGGCAACTGCCCAGGCAGGTCTGCTGACGACCGAACACAACATCAGTAACGTAAACACCCCGGGGTTTCATCGCCAGCAGATCGTCCAGAGCACAAATCTCCCACAATATACCGGCACCGGGTTTTTCGGTCAGGGTGTTCAAGTGGTTACGGTACAACGCATTTACAGCCAAATGCTGGACGGCCAGTTGATGCAGGCGCAAACCCAGTCTAGCCAGCTGGAATCCTACTACGCTCAGATCAAACAGCTGGATAATATGCTAGCCGATCCCAATGCCGGGGTGTCTCCGGCATTGCAGGAGTTCTTCAATGGTGTGCATGATGTAGCAGCCAGCCCGGCCTCGATTCCGTCGCGCCAGGCAATGTTGAGCGGCGCTCAGACGATGGTTGCTCGTTTCCAGGCGATCAACCAGCGCTTCACGGAGATCCGTGATGGCGTGAATAGCGAGGTAAGGAGCAGCGTTGGCGTCGTTAATTCTTATGCTCAGCAGATTGCCAACCTTAACCAGCAAATCGGGGTTGCTCATGGCGCGGCGGGGAACCAGCAGCCGGCTAATGACCTGCTGGATCAGCGTGACCAGCTGATCGCGGATCTAAATAAGATTATCAAGGTATCGACGGTCAAACAGGATGACGGCAGCTTGAATGTCTTTATTGGAAATGGACAGACGCTGGTCCTCGGTGCACAGGCTTTTACCATAGGGGCTGCACCTTCTCTGGAAGATCCGGAGAGGTTGGACGTAGGAGTGAGTTATGGTGGAAGCACCATCCTGCTCCCCAAGGGAAGCTTGACGGGCGGTACTTTAGGAGGGCTGCTGGCTTTTCGCGACGAGACGCTGGACTCTGCCCAGAATGCCTTGGGACGAACTGCAATCGGACTTGCGCAGACATTCAATGATCAGCATCGACTGGGCATGGATCTGAACGGGAATCTGGGAGGGGATTTTTTTACCGTAGCAAGCCCGAAGGTTATTCAAAACACTAAAAATACCGGAACAGCTACTCTGACCCCTCTCCCCAGCTTTTCCAATATTAGCTTGCTCAGAACCAGCGATTACAAGCTGGTGGCCACGGATGCTTTAGGGGGCTTTACAATAACGCGTTTGTCTGACGGGGCAACGGTGACGCCTGCATCGGAAGGGTTGGCGATTACCATGACCGCTGGTGCAGTCGTCGGCGACAGCTTCTTGATAAAGCCAACGATCAACGGTGCGCGTGATATTTCAGTAAAACTGACAGATACATCTACGATAGCAGCAGCTGCGCCAATCAAGACGAACGAAACGCTCAGCAATACTGGATCGGGAACGATTAGTGCTGGCAGCGTAAATACTCCGCCTCCGCCGAATGCCAACCTGCTGCAGCCTGTTACCATCACGTTTAACAATCCGCCGACAACCTTTGCCGTCAACGGAGTCGGAACCGGTAACCCGGCAGCTGTGGCCTATACGTCAGGCGCTAACATTACCTATAACGGTTGGACAGTGCAAATCAGCGGCACGCCGACGGCGAATGACAGCTTTACCGTCGGAACCAATATCGGCGGTGTGGCCGACAACCGTAACGTGCTGCTGTTGGCGGGGTTGCAAACGCAAAATACCCTTGCTGGTGGAACAACAACTTACCAGGGGGCTTACAGCCAACTGGTCAGCTCCGTGGGTAACAAGACTCGTGAGGTCGAAGTGACGGGCAAGGCACAGGCCAACCTGGTATTGCATACCCAGCAGGCGCAGCAGGCCTTATCTGGTGTCAATCTCGATGAGGAAGCAGCAAATCTGATGCGCTACCAGCAGGCTTATCAGGCCGCCGGAAAGATGATGCAGATTTCCACTAGTTTGTTCGACGTTTTGCTCGGCCTGGGAAGCAATTAAGGAGAGATCATGCGCATCAGCACTAATACGATATACGACATGGGTGTCGCTAGCGTTCAGCAGTCGACTTCTGACCTGATAAGGACTCAACAACAGGTTTCTTCCGGCCGTCGGATTTTGTCTCCTTCAGACGATCCGGTGGCATCCGCACGAGTGCTTGATCTCTCGCAATCGCAATCGCTTAACAAACAGTATGACACCAATACGGGATCAGCAACCAGCAGCCTTGGCCTGGAAGAAAGCATGCTGAGCAGCGTTGGCAACCTGATCCAGGATGTGCGGACTTACGCGCTCCAGGCGGCCAATGCGCCCTTGAGTGACCAGGACCGTGCCAGTATAGCTGTGGATCTGCGTGGCCGTTATCAGGAGTTGCTAGGGTTGGCGAACAGCACCGATGGTAATGGCCAGTATATGTTCTCGGGCTACAAAGGAGTAACCAAGCCGTTTGTGGAAACCTCGTTGGGCAATGTGACCTATCAGGGTGATCAGGGGCAGCGCCTGATCCAGATCAGCCCGTCACGGCAGATGGCGGTGAGCGATTCCGGCACAGATGTTTTTCAGCGCATCAAGAATGGGAACGGCACGATTGTCGGCTTGGCGGCGGTCGCGAATACCGGTTCTGGAGTAATTGATCCGGCGACTGTGACCAACCTGGCAGATGCCAATATTTGCCAGACGGTCAGCATCGTCTTCAACAATCCGCCGACAACCTTCAATGCGACCGGCACCGGTATCATCCCCCCGGTTGGCGTGGCCGTGCCCTATACTTCGGGTTCGACGATCAGCTACAACGGCTGGAGCACGAGCATCAAGGGAACTCCGGTGTCGGGTGACACCTTCACGGTGCAGCCCAGCAGCAATGCGGATATGTTCAAGACCTTGGGCGATTTGATCACTCAACTCGAAACACCCATTCAAGGCGGCGGAGCAGGCGCAACGGCCAAGCTTGCAAATGGTATTAATACTGCCATACAGAATTTTGACCAGTCACTGCAAAATGTCCTGACCGTGCGGGCTTCGGTCGGCTCGCGGATGCGGGAAGTGGATTCGGTTAAAAGCACCGGCGAGGATTTGCAGTTGCAGTACCAGCAAACCATTTCAAGCTTGCAGGATCTGGATTACGCCAAGGCGATCACCGATCTGACACGCCAGAAGACTATGCTGGAAGCGGCGCAACTGTCTTTCACGAAAATTCAGGGCCTCTCCCTGTTCAACTATATGTAGGCTCTCTGTTATTACGACTCGGAGAACAGCTTGAGTACCCCATCCAGGCCAGTGCTCTCCAGCGTATAATGGGTCTGTGACTTGACCACGGGTTTTGCGCAATAGGCGATGCCAATACCGGCAGCAGCCAGCATTTTCAGATCGTTGGCGCCGTCGCCGATGGCGATAGTCTGTTCCTTCATTAATCCAAGCTTCATCCGAACTCTGTCCAGATAGTCAGCCTTACCCTGGCCGTCGAGAATCTTGCCCAGAATCCTTCCGGTAAGCTTGCCATCCATGATTTCAATTCGGTTGGATATCGAATAATCCAGTCCCAGCCGGATTTTCAGTCTCTCTGTAAAATAATCGAAGCCACCGGAAATGAGCAGAGTCTTAATGCCTAGACGCTTAAGCTCGGCGATAAGCTGTTCCGCGCCGGGGGTGAGTTTCACCTGCTCGTCGTAGACGCGCTGCAATATGCTTTGATCCAGGCCCTTGAACAGGGCGACGCGACGGGTCAGGCTCTCGCGAAGTCGATCTCGCCTCGCATGGCGGCTTCCGTGATCGGTGCCACCTGTTCCCTGATGACGGCCAGGTCGGCGATTTCATCCAGAGTTTCGACTGCAATCAGGGTGGAATCCATGTCCATGGCCACCAGCCCGAACTCCCTGAGGCGGCGTTTCTCCGGCATCAATCCAGTACGTGCGACACCAGGCCGTCGGCCAGCTTGGGCTCGAACCAGGTGGACTTGGGCGGCATCACTTCGCCCGCATCGGCGACTGCCATCAGGTCTTCCATGCGGGTTGCGAACAGGGCGAAGGCGGCGGCCATTTCGCCGCTGTCGACGCGTTTTTCCAGCTCAGCCAGGCCGCGGATGCCACCGACGAAGTCGATGCGCTTATCGCGGCGCGGGTCGTTGATTCCGAGCACCGGCGCGATAAGGTGATTCTGCAGCAGGCTGACATCGAGGCGCGCAACGGGGTCGCTTTGAGGAATCAGGTTGGCACGAATTTCCAGGCGGTACCACTGGCCGGGCAGATAGAGGCCGAACTCATTGGGTTTGGCCGGCTTGACCGGTGCGGCGCTTACCTGCACCGAAAACTGCTCGCCGATGCGCTTGAGGAATGCGGCTGAGTCCAGGCCATTCAGATCAATGACCACGCGGTTGTAGTCCATGATTTTCATCTGATGATGGGGGAAAATCACGGACAGAAAATAGTTATAACTCTCCCCGCCGCTGTGCTGCGGGTTGGCTGCCTTGCGGGTGGCGCAGATGCGTGAGGCGGCGGCCGAGCGGTGGTGGCCGTCAGCGATGTAAATTGCAGGCATGGCGTCGAAGGCCGCCGTCAGTCTGGCCAGTGTTGCGCTGTCGCGTATCACCCATATCGTATGGCGAATTCCATCTTCAGCGGTCACATCGGCATCCGGCTCAACAGTCGAGGCGAGTGCCAGGATCTCGTCCACTTCCGGCGCACTGGGGTAGGCCAGCAGCACCGGGCCGGTCTGGGCATTCAGCGCATCGATCTGGCGCACCCGGTCGTCTTCCTTGTCGGGCCGGGTGAACTCGTGCTTGCGGATGCGGTTGGTGTCGTAATCCGCCACCGAAGCCGCCGCGACCAGGCCGATCTGGCTGTGGCCGCCCATGATCAGGCGGTAGGCGTAATAGCAGGGCGCAGCGTCGCGTTTCAGTACGCCTTCGGCCAGCATTTTTTTCAGGTTCTCCGCTGCCTTGGCGTAGACCTCTGGAGCATAAGGATTGGTGCCCGCCGGCAAATCGATTTCCGGCTTGGAAATGTGCAGGAAGCTCCACGGCTTACCGGCGGCACGCTCGCGCGCCTCGTCGGTGGAAAGCACGTCGTAGGGCGGAGCTGCGACGTCGGTAGCGCGGTTGTGGGCGGGTCTGAGACCGGTAAACGGGCGGATCAGATGCATGAAGAATTCCTTGGTTTTTTTAATCCGCCTATTTTAACCGTCATCGCCGACATCAACTACAAAAAATGGCGGTCCAATCGTTTTGCGGGTTAACTCCAATACTGTCTACTAAATGAGGCATCACATGTAGGTTGGGTTAGGCGCGGCTTTTAGCACCGTAACCCAACAAACCCAATCTTCCCTGTAAACGCCGGCCTTGCTTAGAGGCGCCTACTTTTGGTGGATGTTTGGGTCTGTTGGGTTACGCGATAAGGCCGCTAACCCAACCTACATGTCGATATCTCGCTTAAGTAAACAGTCTTTTGGTCAACCCCCGCCGCCGCCCAGCGCCTTGTAAAGCTGGGCGGCAGCGGTGAGCCCGGCGCTCCGGGTCTGCACCGTGGCTTGCTGGGCTGAAAAGGATTCTCGCTGCGCATCCAGCACTTCGAGGTGGCTGGTGACGCCCGCCTTGTAGCGAGCTTGCGTCAGGCGCAGGCGCTCGCTCTGGGCCTTTTCTGCAGCTTGCTGCGCGCGCAGTTGCTCGACCAGATGGGTGCGGGCGGCGAGGAGATCGGCCACTTCGCGGAAGGCCTGCTGGATGGTCTTCTCGTACTCGGCCACGGCGATGACTTTGCGTGCCTCGGCGAGATCCACCCCGGAGCTGATGCGACCGCCATCGAACAGCGGCAGGCGCAATGCCGGCTGGAAATTCCAGCTTTCGCTGCCCCCGCCGAACAGCCCTGAAAGGGCGCTGCTCGCCGTCCCCAGGCCGGCAGTCAGGCTAATGCGCGGCAGGAAGGCGGCGCGCGCGGCACCGATGTTGGCATTGGCGGCAATCAATCTTTTTTCCGCAGCCAGCACGTCGGGGCGCTGGAGCAGTACTTCCGCAGGCAGGTCCGCGGCCAAGTCGGCAACAATGCCCTGATCCGGGAGCGCGCGCCCTTCGGGCAGGCTGGACGGTTGCCGGCCAACGAGCAGCGCCAGCGCATTCGCGGCGGCGGCCTGCTGGCGTTGCAGGCTGGCGAGCTCCGCGCGCACCTGTTCCAGGGCGCCGTCCGCCTGCAGGAAGTCGAGGTCGCCGGCCAGCCCCACTTCCCGCCGGCGGGCGATCATGGTGCGGGTTTCCTCGCGGCTCTTCACGGTTTCATGTGCAAGCCGCGTGCGTTCCTCCATTTCAAGCAGGGTGAAATAGGCGTTGGCGACCTCGGAAATGAGCGACAGGTGCAGGGCGCGCCGGGCTTCCTCGGTGGCGAGATAGCTCGCCAACGAGGCTTCGTTGAGGCTTTTCACCCGCCCCCAGAAATCCAGCTCGAAAGACAGCAACGAGAACCCCACGTCGTAGCGATGGCTGGTGAGCCTGCTCCCCGTGGGGGACAGGTCGCCCGGCGTGCGCACCGATTGCCCGCTTCCGGCCACATCGACGTTGGGCAACCGGTCGGCGCGAGCGATGCCATAGAGGGCGCGAGCTTCCTCGACACGCGCGGCGGCGATCCGCATATCCCGGTTGTGTTCGAGGGCGGCGGCGATCAGGGCCTGCAGCTTTTGATCGGGGAAAAAGCTGCGCCAGTCGAGTTCGGCTGCCTTGCGCACGCCGTCCGGCTGGGCAGTTTGCGGCCATTGCGCGGCGACCGGCGGCTCGGGCCGCTGGTAGTCGGGCATCAGCGAACAGCCTGCCAAAGCGGTGCCCAGGGCGATGATGAGCGACTTACGCATGATCGTTCTCCACGTGTCGGCGGGGATGGCCGGGGAAGATTTTTCGCACCACGACGAAGAATACCGGCACCAGGAAGATCGCCAGCAGGGTGGCCGCAAGCATGCCGCCGATGACGCCGGTGCCGATGGCGTGGCGGCTGTTGGCCCCTGCCCCGGTTGAGATCGCCAGTGGCAGCACGCCCAGAATGAAGGCGAAGGAGGTCATCAGGATCGGCCTGAAACGCAGACGGCAGGCCTCCAGGGTGGCTTCGACCAGCCCCATACCTTGTTCCTGCAGGTCGCGGGCGAATTCGATGATCAGAATGGCGTTCTTGCTGGAAAGCCCGATGATGGCGATGAGGCCGACCTTGAAATAGACGTCGTTGGGCAAGCCGCGCAACGTCACCGCCAGGGTTGCGCCGAAGATGCCCAGCGGTACTACCAGGAGCACAGCAAAGGGAATCGACCAGCTTTCATACAGTGCGGCCAGCGCGAGGAAAACCACCAGCAGCGACAGTGCAAAGAGGAAGGGCGCCTGACTGCCGGAGAGCTTTTCCTCGAACGAGGTGCCGGACCACTCGAATCCGATCCCTGGCGGCAGCTTCCTGGTTAGCTCCTCCATGGTCAGCATCGCCTCGCCGGTGCTGTGGCCGGGTGCCGGGCCGCCAGAGATTTTCATGGCGGGCAGGCCGTTGTAGCGGTCTAGCTTGGGCGAACCGACGATCCAGCGCGGCGTGACCAGTTCGGCCAGCGGAACCATTCCGCCATCCCGGTTCCTGACCGACAGGCGCAGGATCTTCTCCGGTGTGGTGCGCAAGTCTGCTTCGGCCTGCATCTGCACGCGCAGAATCCGTCCTTGGCGCTCGAAGTCGTTGATGTAGGCGACCCCCAGGGTGGATTGCAGGGTTTCGTTGAGGTCGGCAATGGAAACGCCGAGGGTTTCAGCCTTGCGCCGGTCGATGTCGAGCAACAGTTGCGGTCCGGCCTCCTGCCCTTCCGGCCGCACACCGGCCAGGTTATGGTTCTGCCCGGCCAGTCCCAGCGCCATGTTGCGCGCTTCGAGTAGTTTCTCGCGGCCGAGGCCCGCGCGGTCCTGCAGGCGGAGGTCGAAGCCGCCGGTGGAGGCGAGTTCCGGAATGGGCGGCGGATTAACGGCAAAAATCATCGCCTGCTTGATCTGGAAAAACGCCATGTTGGCGCGCTGCACCAGCGCCGTGGAGGTATGCTCGGCTCCCTTGCGCTCGTCCCAGTCCTTGAGTCGTACGAAAGCGAGCGCTGCGTTCTGGCCGCGGCCAAAGAAGGAGAAACCGACCACGCCGATGACTTTGGCCACTTCCGGCTGTTTGAGGTAATACTGCTCGACCTGGGAGAGCACCTCGATCGTGCGCTCTTGCGAGGCGCCCGGCGGCAATTGCACCATGTTGATGAAGTAGCCCTGGTCTTCATCGGGCAGGAAACTGCCGGGCAGGTGCATGAACAGCCAGCCGGTCGCGCCGATGATGGCGGCGTAAAGCACCAGGTAGCGCCCGGTTTTCTTGAGTGCCAGCGCGACCCAGGACTGGTAGCCCTGGGTGGTGCGTTCGAAGGAGCGGTTGAACCAGCCGAAGAAGCCCTTGCTGGGCCGATACTCCTTGCCCGGTTCGTGCTTGAGCAGCGTGGCGCATAGGGCTGGCGTCAGCGTCAGCGCCATCAGGGCCGAGAACAGCATGGTGAGGATAAGGGTGACGGCAAACTGGCGGTAGATGACGCCGACCGAACCGCCGAAGAAGATCATCGGCGCGAATACCGCCGACAGCACCAGGGTGATGCCGATGATGGCGTTGAAGATCTGGTCCATCGCCTTGCGCGCGGCTTCCCGAGGCGCCAGCCCTTCCGAACGCATGATGCGCTCCACCGCCTCCACCACCACGATGGCGTCATCCACCACGATACCGATGGCCAGCACCATGGCGAAGAGGGTGAGCACGTTGATCGAGTAGCCGAATACATACAGCCCGGCAAGGGCGCCGGTGAGAGCGACCGGCACGACGATGGTGGGGATGAGGGTGGCGCGGAAATTCTCCAGGAACAGGAACATCACCAGGAATACCAGTACCACTGCCTCTGCCAATGTCAGCAACACCTCCTTGATGGAAATATCGACGAAGCGCGAGGTGTCGTAGGGCACGTCCCAGGTCACCCCCTTGGGAAAGTAGGGCGCCATCTCATCCATTTTGGCGCGCACTGCCTTGACCACGTCCAGCGCGTTGCCGTTGGGCGCCACGCGGATGGCGATGGCTGCGGTCGGCTGTCCGTTGAGGCGGGCGAAGATGTTGTAGTCTTGCGAGCCCAGCTCCACCCTGGCAACGTCCTTCACCCGCACGGCGGAGCCGTCCGGCTGGGTACGGATGAGAATATTGCCGAACTCCTCGGGCGTTGACAGTCGGCTGCGCGTGACGATCACCGCGTTCAGCTGCTGGCCGGCAGCAGCCGGCGCCTGCCCCAGCTCGCCGGTAGCGAGTTCCACGTTCTGGGCGCGCACCGCACGGGTCACGTCGGCGGGCGAGAGGTTGTAGGCCTGGAGTTTTTCCGGCTGGAGCCACAGGCGCATCGAATACTCGGTTCCGAAGAGCAGGGCCTCGCCCACGCCCTTGACGCGCCGCAGCGGGTCGAGCACGCTGGCGGCGGCGAAACTGCCGAGATCGACGGCCTTCAGGCTATTGTCCGGCGAATGCAGGGCGACGAACATCACATAGTTGCGCGAGGGCTTGGTCACCGACACCCCCACCCGCCGCACGTCGTCGGGCAGGCGCGCCTCGATGCGCTTGTAGCGGTTTTGCGCTTCCACCGAGGCGATGTCGATATTGGTGCCTGGCTCGAAGGTCAGGGTCACCGTGCCCGTGCCCAGTTCCGAGGCCGACTCCATGTAGAGCAGGTGTTCGATGCCGTTCATTTCCTGCTCGATCAGGGCAGTCACCGTATCTTCGACCACCTTGGCCGAGGCGCCCGGATAGACGATGTTGAAGGCGATGGAAGGAGGGGCGACCGCCGGATACTGGGACAGCGGCAGACCCCTGATGGCGAGGCCGCCGGCGAGCATGATCGCCAGGGCGATTACCCAGGCGAAGACCGGACGGTCGATGAAGAATTTGGCGAACATGGCGAATCCTTATTATTACGATAACCCCCCTGGCATAGCGGGGGACTTACAAAGTTTGGTAGTTCCGGGAAAGGATTTCTTCCCATAGGCCGTTCGACCTGAGCTTGTCGAAGGGCCGTTTATGGTTCGACAAGCTCACCACGAACGGCTTTTACTTTTTTTCACCTGCCGGCGGCTGCGCGGCAGGGGCGGCGTTCGGATTCCACGGCACCGGTTTTACCGGTGTACCGGGGCGCGCTTTCTGCAGGCCGTTGACGATTACCTGCTCGCCGCCTTTCAGGCCTTCGGCGATGACGAAATCGCCACCGCTCATGCCGCCGGTTTTCACCGGCCTGGGCGCCGCCTTGCCTTCGTTATCCACGATCATGACGATTTGCCCCTGAGGACTCGGCTGCACGGCGCGCTGAGGTACCCGGATGGCCTGGTCGAGCAGGGCTTCCGGGAAGCGGATGCGCACAAAGGTGCCGGGCAGCAATTCATGCCTGGGGTTGGGAAACACGGCGCGCAGGGAAACGCTGCCGGTCGCCGGATCGACAGCAAGGTCCGAGAACATCAGCTTGCCAGGCTGCGGATAGATACTGCCGTCTTCCAGCACCATTTCCACCCTGGCCTGCTCCGCCATCTTGAGCTTGCCCGCCTTCACGGCCTGCCTGAGTCGGAGCAGATCGGCGCCGGGCTGGGTAAAGTTGGCGTAGATGGGGTCGATCTGTTCGATGGTGGCCAGATGCGTCGCCGTGCTACGGCTCACCAGTGCTCCTTCGGTCACCAGGGCGCGACCGATGCGGCCGGAAATCGGTGCCGGCACGGCGGTGTTCTCCTGGTCGATGCGGGCGCGTGTCAGCGCCACTTCGGCCTGCTTCACCCTGGCCTCGGCCAGATCGAATTCCTGCTGGCTCACCGCCTTGATTTCGAGCAGGGGCCGGTAGCGGTCGAGAGTCAGGCGGGCGACGGCCAGATCCGCCTTGGCCGCGTCGAAAGACGCCTGGTAGTTGCGCGGGTCGATGCGAAACAAGGTGGCGCCTTCCTTGACATCGGTACCTTCGGCAAACAGGCGCTTCTCCAGAATGCCATCCACCTGGGCCCGCACCTGCGCGGTGCGAAAGGCCTGCAACCGGCCCGGCAGCTCTTGGGTGAGGGTGGCCGAACCCGGCGTGACGGTGATGACATCCACTTCCGGCGGCGGCATGGCCGGACCGCCGGGGCCGGCCGCGGGTTTTTGGTCGCCCCCCTTACCGCAACCCGCAAGCGCGGCTGTCAGTAGAAGCATCAGCAGAATATTTCGGTTCATATTCGGTTCCTTGTTAATGATTTGGGTCGTAGGCGCGCAAAAAGCAGTCAACGATTTGCCCGATTCGAGATTCTTCTAAGGCTTCAGGCAGTGGGGTATTGCTGCTGAGGCGCCGAAAGTGATCGATATTATTGAGCATGCCTACCAGCATTTCGGCGGCAAAGCGAGGATCGTCCTGGCGCAGGCGACCTGCCGCCATGGCACTGCCGAGAAAATCCGCCAGCCGGGCGGCGGTCTGTTCCGGTCCCTTGGCGAAGAAGGCTAGTGCCAGAGTCGGGAAGCGCGCTGTTTCAGCCATCAGGGTGCGGAACATGGCCAACCCCTCGTCACCCAGCACCTTCTGGCGGAAGGCCGCGCCAAAGCGGAGGAGGGTGGCGCGCACGTCGTCCGTCTGGCCGTCCAGCGTAACCACAATGGCGGCTGAAACCAGACCAACCGATTCGCTGAACAGCTCATCCTTGCTGGGAAAATGATTGTAGAGCGTCTGTTTGGCCACGCCGGCACGGGCTGCGATGCCATCCACACTGGCCCGGTAGCCTTCCTCCATGAAGGCTACCCTGGCCGCCTGGATCAGGCGGTTGCGGGTATCGGCGACGGCGGCTTCTGCAGGATTGGACATATGAATTTCTAATGCATACGATGTGGACTGGACAGTCTAGTCCATGCGTTTGCGGAGGTCAATCGTGTTATGCAGCGTGACAGAGATGATCAGCCCGGCCGGAGTCAGGTCGTCGCTGTCACGCTATTTGTTGCATCAGCTTGACTTGATTCTGCCGGCTGCAATGGACGGGTACCGACCCGCAGCGGTCATTCACCGCTTTCTACTCGACCGTCGGCTTAGCAGCTTAAACGGTTATCCCGTTCCGGCTACCTGTCCGGTACTTCCGTGCCAACATCGGTCATTCGCGCAACTGGAGCGTCTTCTGGCCGACTCGCTATCCATGGCAGGCTTACCCGCACCGTTGTTCCTTTGCCCGACGCGCTGGTGATTTGGGCCTTTCCGCCCACCATGGCGGCGCGTTCCCTGATCCCGAGCAAGCCGAAGGATTGGGTTTTCTGGGTATTCAGGTCGAATCCTTTTCCGTTATCCGTGACCGTCAACATCAGCACAGTACCCCATTCGCTCAAGGCGATGCTGACCCTGCTCGCCTTGGCGTGCTTCGCCACGTTGGTCAGCGACTCCTGAATAATCCGGAAGATTGTAGTGGATTGATTTCCATCCAGTGTTAGATCTTCCTCGGGCAAGCGAAGGTCGCATTCGATTCCTGTGTTCCTCTCAAATTCTTGCACATACCTTTTGATTGCGAACGTAAGCCCCACTTCATCGAGCAGGCAAGGCCTCAGCTCGGTGACGGTCCGATGCAGGGCCTGAATTCCGGCTGCGACCAGATTCGCCAGGTTGTCCATCTCAGTCATGAGGTCCGTCATTTCCGTGGGGGGGTGCGCCGCCATCAGGGAAACTTTCACGTTGAGAGCCGCCAGCACGCCGCCCATCTCGTCATGGAGTTCGCGCGCGATTCGCTTTTGTTCCTCCTCCCTGACCGCTTCCAGGTGGGTGGTGAGCTTTTCCAGTTCTTTATAGGACTCGTTGAGTCTTTCCTCCGCGAGCTTGCGCCGGTCTTCGCGCACAAAGTTATTCAAGGCAAGGGAGATGTCTCTGGAAAGGTCGGAAAGTAGTTTCGTCAGTTCCTGATCGAAAAAATTTGCTTCCTCCGCATAGAGCGTCAGCGCCCCAACCGCCTGTCCTTCAAGCTCCAGGGGGCATGAGGCGACGGCGCGAAGCCCATGCTTTCGAGCGTTTTCCTGCCAGAGGAGGCTGCGGGGATCGTTGAGAAAGTCATTGAAGACGTATTCCCTTTTGTCGCGGATCGTCATACCGACGGGGCCGCACCCCTCGGGTTTGTCGGCATCGATGGAAACATAAATGTTGTCGAGATACCCTATGGCCTCGCCGCTAGATGCAGCGATCTTTACCGTAGAAGTTTCGTCATCCACCAGGCCGATCCACGCCAGCTTGAACTGGCCGTACTCGATGGCGATGCGGCAGATTTCCTGGAGCAGCAAGTCCCGATCCCTGATCTGCACGATAGCCTCGTTGGTCCGGCTTATCGCTGCATAGAGGTTATTGAGGCGGCGAATCTGCCTCTCTGCCGTTTTGCTCTTTGTGATGTCACTCAGCACAATGCGGAGTACGGGCGCACCATCGGCGTCCTTTGCGACGGTCACAGCCAGATGCACCCAGAATTGGGCACCATCTTTCTTCACCATTCGCAACTCGCACGACTGCGGCTTACCGTCCCCCAAGAGCCGTTTGCGGAACAGGTAATAGATGTTCTGATCTTCCTTGAGGATAAACGGAGTCAAAAGTTGCTTGGTCAGCGCGCACCGGGTCAAGCCAAGCAGGGTGGCTGCGGTGAGGTTGGCTTGCAGGATCAAACCCCGCTCGCTGAGGGTGCAATATCCCACCGGCGCCAGGTCATAGAGGTCGAAATATTGCGCATGCGCGGCTTCCAGTTCAACCTGCGACTGTCGCAAATTCTCGTTCTGCATCTCCAACTCGACCTGGTGCACCTGAAGTTCATGCAGGAGGTCCTCGGCAGGTCGCGGCTTTAGATTTGGATCGTGCGCGAGTTTCGTCTCGGCTTCCTGTCGCAATGTAAGCGGCCAGCCGCTCCACCTGTAGTTTCCCGCTAATCCCGTGCATTCTGGGTGCTTTTTCGGAGGGACTCCAGATGGCGAAGAGGCATGGGCAGGCATTCTGGCGAGCGCATCTTGAAGCTTGGCATCGGAGTGAT
>NZ_DATKTK010000068.1:0-11657 GCF_035531155.1 Sulfuricella sp.
TCGGCCAGTCCTGCCGTTGATGCGACCACTGGAACCAGTCGGCAATGGAGCGGCAAGCAGTCGTTGGTGAGCAAGGCAACTGGTCAGCTGGCTCGTACGTCTGCTTCACTGAGAAACGAACGCGAGCTCCCGACCCGAAAGCGGACGTGTCTACTGCGCAACGCGCACCTTGGGCTTGTACAGGATGGTCGCTAAGGCCACCAAGATGACCACGGCGAACGAGGCGACGCCTTGCGGCCATTTGCATGGTGCCTTCCGGCATCGTCATCACCCACAGGAAGAAAGACACGCACGGCACGTCGACCTAGATCAACTTGTCCAAGAAACTCAGTCCCGCGCTAGCAGCCAACCGTATCAAGACCACAATGTGTACGTTCCACGTTCTCCAGTGCAAGCGGCCGATCAGACATAGGCCCGACCGCACGCGTCATCGTAATCGCGCGTACTCCTCTCGATCTGCGTCAGTCGATCGTCCACTTCGAATCGTTGTCCGCGTTGTGCCGCTGTGCAGCGACAGGCTTGATCGCCGAGTAGCAGTGGCTCAGGAATTTCTTGTGCGCTTCCGTCAGAGATCATGGCGCTCTCGATCTGGTTAAAGCTGAGAGTTCATGGAACACACGGCAGCTCCCCATGCTTGAACTCGGCACAGCGGAATCTGGGAGAATCTCCCAAGACCACGGTCTGCAGGGCTATTTCGTCCGGCCGGACCGGGTCACAAGGGAGAAGGCGAATGGGAAAGAAGAAGCGCAAGAAGCCGTTTCGCGCGCCGGCCATGAAGCCGCAGCTGCCTGTCGAAATGCAGCGGGCCATGGACGAACGGCGGAAGATGTTTGAGCAGGCCTTTCAGACATCCTGCGGCCGGGTGCGCGCGGTCCTCACGCGGTTCCATCCTGGTGACGCGCTCACGGCGGTCAACATCTCCGACCTCTGGCAATCGAATCGCGCGAGCCAGGTCAAGCACCAGCTGGCCTTCAGCCTGCTGGTGTCCACGCCGGCCGACAGTTTCACGCCCGCCCGCATGACCAACTACGAGGATTTCGCGGGGTTCTGCGGCGCACTGATCGACGCCTTGCCGGACTTTCCCATGCTCGAGGACTACGTGCCGGAGGCAGATTGGGGCGAGGTGAAGGTCCTCCTCGGGCAGGAGCCGGTCGCCATCCTGCACGGTGGCCCCGTGCAGCGCATCGTCGACCACATGGAAGCATTCCGCATCTGCCATGGGAAGGGCACCCAGGCCGTGGCCGATCTGGAGCGCGCGATCCGGTTGCAGGGCGAGCTTCTGCGGCAGGTGCCACGGAATGGGGGCGATCAAGCGGACGAATCGAATCCCGGACACATCGAGGTGCCGCCCGCGTCCTTTTGGGAAGTCGTCATGCCGGCCTTGACGCAGCTGCCGGCGGCCGAGCAGCTTCGGGCTGAATACGTCGCTGAGTTAGGACAACCCGCCTCCTGGAAGGATGCGAGCGGCTTCGGCGACGCGGTGATGACCGGCGCGGCGCTGCCTTGGCTGGCGGCCCGGATCGACGGGTCGCTCCGTGCCCTGTCCCTGCGCAACGCGACAACGGTCGTGATCGACGCCTGGGCCAAGGCTGCGCTCGATGCTCCGGCCCGGGTCGCAGCGCGATTGGGTGCCTTCCTGGCGAGGCGGATCGAGGGCCGCTCATGCCTGACCGGACCGCTGCAGCTGCGGTCGCGCGGCGAGCGCGTGCCCTTGGCCATCGCGGCCGTCCTTGTCGACGGTCCGCACTACTTCCTGGTGGTGCCCGTGCCGCCCGGCCAGCTGGCCGAGGCCGGCAAGGCCGTGACCGCGATGCGCCGTGTCATGCGGGAAGCGGACTGGGGCTTCCAGGTCGTCGGGACCTCCGACGGCGTCCAGCTTCGCGATGCGCAAGGCGCGGTGCCTGGGCCCGCCGCCGTGAAAATCATCCTGGTGAACACACCGATTTCCACCGGCCCTTCGATGATCAAGCGGCCAAGTGCCGACGCGCGCCTGATGAGCCTGGTGGATGCGTGCACGATCTTTGATTCGATTGAATCGGTGGATGAACTGGCGCGGTTCTGGAAGTACGTGGACGGCCTGGGCGAATTTGGCGGCAGTCCGTTCAGCGACCTGGGTGATCTGTTCGGGTCGTTTCGTGACGTCCACGCCCAGATCGTTGAAGGCGCGGTGGTCCCGAACTTCCTGGGCTTGGACCCCCACTGGGGGGCGTCCTGGCGCTACGGTCAGCTCAAGGCGTTCTGGAATCAGGCGCCGCTCTTCTTCCCGGACGAGGACAGCGCTTGGGAGACACATGAGCGCAAGGGCGTAAGTTCGTTGACACGGGTCACTGCCAAGAATGCTCCCAAACTCGCATGGTCGTCGGCGATCGGGACATGCACCCTGCACTTCATCCTCGATGTCGACGCGGTTGGTCTGGAACCGCGGGATGGCTCGCTGGTTGAACTCTTCGTGCATTGCGCCGCCGACAGCATCGCCGAACGGGCGTCGATCATTTCGCCGTTTCTGCAGCTTCCCTTTCGGCGGGTCAATCTGCATTGCTTCAGTGCGACCCACCTACTGGCGTCCGCCGGGGATGAACAAACTCAACACGCGGTGGCCATGCCCCTCATCACGGCATGGGACGAGACACCGCGCGGCGACGCGCGCAGCTACCAGGCCCGGCTCACGGTCAATCTGGCGAAGCTGGCGCAAGACCTGGAGGATGCTGAAGATGCGCGTTTCGAGGTCGCCTGCGCAATGGCGGTCGTCGAGCGCCTGTTCGCGGCGCTGGGCGGCCCGATGCCGACGGAGTTGCGCGAAGCCCTGGCGGGCACGGCCGGCCGGCCGCCGCGATTCACTCTCAACCGCATGCGGCGCATGGTGGACGTGCCGGACTTCACCCAGCCGCAAGTGCCGAAGCCCGAGGACTACAAGGTGGCCCGGCGTGACCTGGCCATCCTGCTGAAAGCGCAAGGCGTGGCCCCGGGAACGTACACGCTTGAGGCCGCCAAGACGCTGATCAACCCGGCCCGCGCGGCTTACCGGGACGCGGTACACCAGCGCATTCGCGAGCTGGATCGCGAAAGCCTGCTGCGGTATTGCGTCGAGCAATACGACGCGTTGACCGCTTCCTATGACCGGGACGAGTTGCGGATCAAGCAGAGCCTTCGCCACGAGGTCGACTACAACCGGGAGCAATCCCTGGCCGAAGCCCACGAGAAGTTTGTCCGCGAGAGCAGGAACTACCGGTACCTGCTGGAAAGCGCGCTGGTTTTGACCTCGCCCCAGGCTTCGCCGGTGCGTGCCGAGACGGTCCTTTCCATCCAGGCGATGGTCGACTGGCTGTTCGTTCTGTACGGCGCCAGCGATGTGCTGCACAACGGCATCGACGTGGGCGGCCTGCGTGTTGACGAACAGTACGTCCCGGAAGTCTTCTACTCGGAGGCGCGTGACGCGCAGGAAGAAGTGTTCGGGCGAGAGATGGCGGCCCTGCGGTTGGGCGTCAACGTTGCGGAGGAAGACAAGGTCACCACGGCGCTGTCGATGCAGGCGTACATGGCGGTGCTGGACGCGGCCTTCGCGAAAGACCTTCGATTCACCTACTCACACATGCTGCAAGTACTTTCCACACTCATCCTATGGGTGTCGGCCGGCGGCGCGGAGGTACTGGCTTGCGGCTATGCCAGCGAAAGGCAAACCATGGCGGATCGAGCAGTGGCCGCCCACCCCGACCTGCCGCCGGACGCCGCATTGGCAGTGATCGAGTTCCTCCTGCTCGCGCCCGACCAAGCTTGGCGCCTGATCGGCAAGGATGTCGTTGAAGACGATGTCCCGGTCTGGGAGCATTCCAAGCGCGGTAGCCGCCACACCATCCGGCCACTGATCGAGCTGCCGGACGGCCGCGTGCTGTGGGGGGCGGCGGCGGTGGGGCGGGCGAAGCGCATCTGGACCGGATCGATCTCGGCAGGCTACCTGCCGGCCGACTACCCCTGGCCGGCGGTGCGCGCGGCGGTCGGTCAACTCAAGAAAGAACTTGAAGATGGCCTCGAGGACCGCGCGCACGAAGTCTGTGCCCGCGCCATGCCTTACGCCATCAAGGGCATCGACTTCCGGGACCAGTTTCCAAAGCAGCAGTTTCCAGACGTGGGTGACTTCGACGTACTGGCGTACCGGCCGGAGGAGAACCAGTGGCTCACGGCCGAGTGCAAGTACAACCAGCCGGCCTTCTGTCTGAAGGACACACGCAGACTGCGGGATCGGATTTTCGGGGGCGGCAGCGAGCTCGGCCAACTGCGGAAGATTGAGCGGCGGCGCGACTTTCTTACCCAGAAGTCGGACACGCTTCGCACCTTGCTGGGCTGGCCGGCGCCCGCTGACAAGCCGTTCTCACTGACGGAGCTTTACGTATCCAAGGACATGCACTTTTGGCTGCGGTTTCCTCCGTATGAGGTACCCACGCGCTTTGTGCAGATCGACACTTTGGACGCTTGGCTGCGATCCGCCGCCGCACCGCGTGGCATCGTCGATGCCGAACCGGCGCGCCTCGGAGCCAGCCAGCCCTGCCTGAACGGCCGCGGGGCTAGGTGAGTGTAACCAGCCGAAGCACCTTCGTCGCCACCTTGTACTCCAGGGCAGCCGTCATCCGTTCGGGGTAGCTGCCCGCACGAGGGAATTCCAGCATGATGTTGAAGAAGCTGCCTTGGTAGTCGGGCTCGTCCCGCCAGTCGATGTTGTAAAGATAGTTCGACCGCATCTTGGCGCCAATCGCGGCTTCCAGTTCCGTCTTGGTCAGCTGCGCCAGGCCGGCGTTCTGCAGCTTGCCCAGCTTCTTCGTTCTCAGATACTTGTCGAACTTGTCGTCCTCGATCACGACGGTGAATTCGCCGAGCGGGGCGACCGCGTCCGACATCGCCCTCAGCGCGATCTCCAGGTCGTCGTCCGAGTCCTGCAGCAGCATGCGTTCCGGTTTGTAGGACAGGAAGGCGCTGAAGTACATCGACTGAAGGCTCCGGATCTGCAGGCCGAGCGCGGTGTAGTCGTGCAGCTGCAGGTTGCAGTTCTCGCGGTTGTCGCGGTCGTCCTCGTGGCCGAGGATCACGATGCCCGCGTGCTTGATCGCCAGGTTCACCAGATGCAGGGCGACGAAGGTCTTGGCCAGACTGGCATACGTGCAGGGCACATAGCCTAGATAGCCCGGATGCGCCTGCAAGCCCGTGTGGAGGGCTTTCAGCGCCTCCTCGGAGAGGTTGTTCACGTAGAGGACGTAGCAGAAGCAGGGGTGCTTGAAGGCCAGGTCTTTGGCGATCACGGCAGTCTCCCCAAGCAGCCTGCGGGCGATCTCATCCTTGTCGTCCACCAGCTCGCCGCCCAGAACGCTGTGCGTGGTCTTCCCGGGCAGCAACTTGAATAAGGCGTCGGCGGCATCTACACCGGGAATGCGCTCGGGGTCGCACCGGTGTTCATCGAACAGGAACGCCGCCTCCTGCTTGCCGGGCTGGGGGGTCAGCGCCGATCTCAGCTCCTCGTAGCGAATGCCCTTTGCTTGCAGGATGACGAGGCAGTCGCTGTGGAATCGCTGGATCTCCCGGAAGGTGCGGGCGTCCGACCATGAGAAGTACTCCCGCATTGCCGGGAGCATGACGTTCCCGCGGGCGTTTAGGGTGTGGATGCTGGGCATTTGACGGCGTGGGCCCCGGGGAACACTTGATTGACCTCGTAGAATGTGACCTGCCCCCTGTAGCAGTACCAATCATTCGGCAGGAAGTCCGGTTGCAAGGTTAAAGGATTCTTTCGGTGGTGGGTATCCTTGAGCGCTTTTGCTGGGATCAGCTTTCAGTGAAAATCAACATGAGGTAGAGCTTGCTGAGCCTATTTGGAGAAATCCCTGAGCTCCTCGTCCATAAAGACCTTTAAAGTCTTAAATGCGTGTTCTACTAGAAAACAATCTCGCTTTACATTTGGGCTCTTTCCACCGTGAAAGAGATTGTTCCTTACGCTGTACCAGAATTCCACTAAGTTCTCCCAATCATCTACCGATCGGATAAGTCCGCTTGGCAACGTCTCGTCCGTGCTCGGGTGCGGGGCACTGCTGTTCCACCATCTGTCAATCTCGGGGTAGTCCAGATCAAGTGAGCTGTTATGGAGCGGACGCTCCTTCAATTCTTCGAGCAATTGCTGCACTACGCCCAACAAGTGCTTGTCGCTTTTTACGCGCTCCGCGTACCGCCCCTGTCGCATCGGATCGCGCTTTAGCGATTGAATCACATTCCTATCGCTCGTAGCACCAAAGAAAAGATTGTTCTTCAGGTGCGCAATGAACGCGAGATACTCGAAAACAAACCGCGAAAAATAATCGTCTTCTTCGCTGGCTTTCTGATGCCACCCCAAAATGAATTCTCTATAGTCCGCCAGTGCCTCTTGCTGCACTTCGATCCAAAGGTCGCACTTAGGGCAATGATATTCGACGATGGCAATGTTCCAGGCCCCATGATCGCCTGAGAGCTCCGCTGCAAAGTAGTCCGCTTGCTGCCCGTCGGTAGCGTCCTCTTCCAGATCTGCCATCTCTTCTCTGCGATCAGTCTTCCGCAGAATGCTGCCGCAGCTCGTACATCTCATATTGGCTTACGTCCTGGTTAATTCATGCCCATAGCTGGGGGTCTCGCTCCCGCCGCGCGATCGGTTGCCCGCTATTCATCATAGCGCTGCTTGCGAAGCGCGATCTCCTCGTCCGCGCGCTGGCGATCCGCCACGATCATCGCGTCCAGGCCGTTGATGTACCAGGCTGCAAATTCCTTGACCTTATCGCTTGAATCGTTCAGCCAGTCCTGCATCTCCGCTTTTTTGCGCTCGTATGCCTCGGCAAATCCATAAGCGCCGCTGACAACGCCGGTATTCTGGAGGGCGACCGACACCTCGTTGCGATACCGCGAATCCTCGGAAACTCTTTTCACGATCGCTTTGCATAGGTTGTGAACAAACAGTTGTCCCTCGTAATTCCTTAGGACAGCCAGAACAAACTCAAGGTTTTCGTTGCCACCTTCGTCCACTAGGCTGAGCAGTTCGCATTCGAATTCCGGGGAGAACTGCGGGAATATGGTCTTAAGCAGGTGGGCACCCCGAAAAACGAACATCCCGTAGTTGCCATCGTACTGCGCCCGTACTATGCGCACAGCTTCTCTTGGAATTGCGGCCAACGGTTTATCGAGCTTGTGCAGCCGGTAGGGAATCGCGTCGTAGGTCTTCCGCTTCTCGCCGGATTCATCAGCCGCAAGACGCTGGCATAGGAATGCGAGCACCTTCTGGGGCATCCGTTGTGCGATCAGGTAAAGGAGTTCCTCGGCCTGGTGGTCAATCTTTTCCAGAAGCATCATGTTGCGAAGTATCAGCTCCGTGCCCTGATCATCCAGCTTCGAGATGACTGCACGCGCTTCGCGCCGGAACCACATGTCAAAAATCCACTGTGGATTCCCGCGTTCGGTGAGTATTTCGAGCGCGGGCAGGAACAGCTCACGAATGATGGAGTCGTCGTCGTGGTAGTTAGAGGCTGCGACGGACATGACCAACGCGACAGTGTTTAGGTCATTCAGTTCTGCGGCGCGGCCTAGCAGGCGCTTCACCAGCGCCCGATCCAGGGTCGGACAATCGAGGAACTGCTTGGTGCTTGCATAGAGGTATTTTCCTGCTGCAATCCAGGAGTCCAGAATCTCTCGAAGCGCCGGTTGTTTCGGACCGTTCCAAAGGCCGCGCAGAAGGGGAATGTGAAAGCCGGCGATCTCCCTTGAATCCTCGGAGAGAAGCTGCAACGCAAGCGTGGGCTGGGCTGTGGCGAAGGTCTCGAGGAAGTAGTAGAAGTTCGGGAACGTCGCTAGATCTTCGGATTCCGTCTTGGCGTAGGAAAGTATGCGTGCGCGCCACGTCTGGAAATTGTCAGCGGTGATGCTATTTGCAAATTCGGTGGCTTTTTCTCGCCGGAACTTGTCCGTTTCCTCCGAATAGCTGTCATTCTTGCGCAACTCCTCCCAACTCAGAAAGATGCCCTCGAACCCGATCAACATCTTGTAGATTTGGTACTCTGCATTGGCTGCAATTGCCTGCTCAATTGCCAGCGCGTCAGCTTTAACGTGGTCATTGGGGGCGTGGTAGTACACCCAGTACGAGAGGTCTTCAATTTTCTGGACAACCGGAAAGTCGGCCGTGCCCACCAAGCTCTTGTAGAAGGCAAGGACCTCCTGAGTGTTCCCGGTAATCATGGCGGCCACATCCTCGCCACCGTTTGGAATGCGGTGCTGTCGCGTCGCGCTGTTGAGAACGGTGATCACTGAAAGCTTACGCGGCGTTCCCTTCAGCAGCGCGTACAGGCGTTTCAGGAGCTGGATCGTGCCGCCGCGAATATCAGCCACGCCGCCGTCTGCCGGGGCGGCGCCGTGGAAAATGGTGACAGCCGTGGAACTCCAGCGCGTGCCTTCGATTGTGGGCGACAAGAGACTATCAGCGACTTCAAGCACCGCATGCTGGAATCCTATCAGTTCGTCATCGCCTAGGCTCGACAACAAGTCCATGACCTGCTTTTGCGGCCATCCACCGATTCCGCCTTGTCGATCGTGGCCATAGAAGACATCCAGATTGTAGGCGGCGACTTTCTTCAATCCATCAACGGCCTCCTTGCGAATGCTGGTGTCGTCGTCGATTGACAACTTGAGAAGTGCTTGCGTAACAGTCTGGGTCGCCAAGTACCGTACGCATAGTAGAACTTCAATGGCGCGAATGGCGAGCGTGGAAGCATTCTGATATTTCGCAACCTCTGCGGCAAACGCCGCAAGTTTTGCATCGTAGGTAATTTGACGTGTTTTGATCGCTGCGATGAACGCGATAATTTCAGCCGCCACGACATCACTGAAGCGATGCGCTATGGCTTCGAGCACCGAGAGGGATTGCTCGAGCAAGTCGTATTCAGTGTCCTCATGCAGGGAGGTCAGCGCTTTTTGGAGTGCTTTTTTCAATGCATCTGCCGCGGCGTCCGTCTCGGATGTCGCCAGACGGCTGAGCGCTTTTAGGCGAAGATTGAAATCCATGGCTTAATCGTCACCCATCACCAGCCGGATGATCTCCGGCTCCACTGCGGCTGTCGCCTGAGCGCCGGCTTCCTTGTTGCCCGGGATGTAATGATGTCCGGTATCCTGAATGATAGTTGCGAGCGCCAGTTGCTCGGCGACGTTTTTCGCGACGGCGAGCGGGATGCCCGATCGCACCAGCAAGGCGTAGAGCTGGTCCTTCGTGGGGGAGCCGAGGTATGAAACCAGCCCGATCACCTTGGTCGCTACGGTCCGAAACTGAGATTCTGCTTCGGTAAAGACCGCAGCCAACGGACCATCCGCCTGGACCGTTCCTTCCGTTGGCTGAACGTAAGCCGAATCCCGGGTTTTCACGGATTTGACCGTTTTGACGGACGACACCGCTTCGTCAAGATGCTCCACGAGTTCTGCGACCGTTCGAAACACGCGTATGGCCAGAACTTTCTCCAGCGCCACGGCAAGGTTTCCGTCATTGCACACGGCGATCAAGCCCGCGTGATCCCGCTTTACGTCGATGGCCGCTTCGAGGATCCAGGAATCGGGAATGTCTTTCCTGCGCTTTTCGCGGTCCGTGACTTCACGGTTGAACGGCAAGTTGGCCTCAAAGTACCGATGCCACGCCCTGTCTGCGTGATCCGCGCTCATTGGAACAACGGTGATGCGATTTTCGAGTGCGAACTCCGCCATCGCTTCATGCGATCGCGTTTGAATCTCCGGTTCATCCCATAGTTCCATGACGGGTGAACGCAGCCCCTGCAGGATCAGACTTGCCGGCTGTCGGCGTTGCACAGCATCGAACTGTCGCTGCAGTTTCAGCACATCGGACCACGCCGACTGGAGGAACTGAGTTCTAAGTTCCTGCCAGGCGATATGAGAAACGAAGAGCTTCACATCGGTGGACTTTGAGTACTTGAGCAGTTTCTGGCAATCCGGATCGTGAAGACCCGCCTCCCGAATGGCGGACGTGTCCCAGAAAACTGGTATCGGTGTGGACGGCATTGGCAGGATCGGCGACGAGTGCGCGCGCTGTCATAGATATCTCGATTGTGCGCCATTCGAGCGGGTACTGCATGTTCCGGGCGCGTTCCGCGAAGTTTGCGTTTCCGCTCAAGCTGTCAGAAGTGACTCAGGTCGATTCGAAAGAGAGTCCGTCTGTGCAGCTTGCGGACGTGTTGATAGCGCCGCTTCCTTCCCATGTTGTATAAATGTACACTTCGCTCCTTCGATCATGGCTACCGAGGCGCGGCACCACCATTACATGCCGCAATGCTATTTGCGGGGTTTCTCCGTGGGCGCTGGAAAGAAGTGTCGGGTCACGGTCGCCAATCTTGAGAACGATGTTTTTTTCGAGACGAACCCACGCAACGTCGCCGGAGTCCGTGACTTCAACCGCGTAGAGTTACCCGGATTCAAGCCCGATGCTTTGGAAGGGATGCTCTCGGGTTTCGAAAGCGAAGTAGCGGCAGCGATTCGCAATATAGTCGCAAGTAAGAAATTCGAAGAAATCGATCGGAATGCGGTCCTCAACCTCATCGCACTCCTCGCCGTTCGATCTCCTCAGATGCGCGAGCATTGGCGCATCCAGCAACAAAAGGTCTTCAAGCGAATCATCGGACTGTCGCTCGAAACGAAAGAGCGATGGGACTCGCAGCAAGAGGCCATGAAGAAGGCCGGCTACGGCGTTGATGCAGCGGTGTCGTATGAGGACATGGTGAAGTTCTACAAGGAGGATGAGTACGACATCGCCTTCAAGAACGAGCACCATATCGGCGTCGAGTTCAAGGTTCACGATTCCGTCCTCCGCGCCCTCGATGCGCGGAAGTGGTCGCTCTACATAACGGACGACGGGAATGGATGCTTTGTTACGGCCGATCGGCCGGTCATGCTCACGTATAACAAGCCAGAGGAAGTGCCCCTCCTCTTTCGAAATAGTCCAGGCTTCGGCGTCCCGGAGACGGAAGTGCTATTCCCGCTTACGCAACACCTAGCGCTCGTGGGTGAGTTTGAAGGCGAGGATCGAGTGATGACCGTCCCTACAGAGATTGTGGCGATGGCAAACTCGAAGATGATCCTTGGATCGTTCGGGCAGGTGTACGCGCCGAAGAAGACGATCCCCTATGTCGGGCCGGATCGGAAGACGTACTTCGATCGGAACTTCATGGATCGGTACTCGCAATACAAAAAGGAGAACGAGAAACAGCCGGCTTAGGCTGCCGGCAATGCGATGCAATGACTGCCCAGGAATTCCTCGACAGAGGCTTGGCGCGCAAACGACCGATTAGGAATTGACACCGGACCCCAGCGTACCGTGGAGTCAACGGCGGCACTGGCCGAACAGCGGTCCGGCACAACGACAACCCTGCCGGACGACAAAATGGTCATATTGGAACAGTCAACTCGGCGAATTTTCGGAGGTCGCGCCTTGGATGCACTGCACAACCTAGTCGAGTACACTTAGTTTGCTCCCCGCAAAGTGATTCGAGCCGCCGCAGGGACAAATGACGCGTCAATAATGGCAATAATTGGACGTGATTCCAGTCAGCGCGCACACGCTACTTCTTCGCTTTTTTCTTCGCGCCCTTGCCCACAGAATCCGGCAGTTCGAT